>DASUPQ010000090.1 GCA_036280995.1 Actinomycetota bacterium
CGGCCGGCGCCTCGGCCGCCTCGACCGTGACCCGGAGCCGGCGGGACCGGTCGCCGGCTCCGCGCCGCAGGGCGAGCACCACCCGCGCCGGCTGGCCGCCCACCTCGGCCGGCGGCGGCCTGACGACCTCGTCGCCCTCGACCGGGCGGTCGTCGACCGACTCGACGAGGCCGCCGACCCGCACCCCCGCCCGAGCCGCCCCGCCACCCGGCCCGACGTCCACGACCACCCGCTCGGGGAACAGCGCGACGAGCCGAAGCCGAGCTCCCTGTCCGGCCGCCAGCGTCCGCGCCTCCTCCGAATGAGCAGGAAGCTGTGGCGGTCGCCGAGCTCGAAGCGCACCCAGCGGACGGCGTCGTAGGTCGCTGTCCTGGACGCCGAGGCGCCGGCCAGCCGCCGGGCCTCGACCCGCACGGCCGGCCAGTCGACCCGGTCGCCGTAGAGCGCCCGCTGCCGGACCAGGTCGAGCGTGTCGTCGACGGAGCCCGCCGGCAGCTCGCCCCCTTGGCGTGGTCGTCACCGCGCCCCGTGCCGTCGTCTCCGATGGCGGCCCGGCCGACCACCGTCGTCACAGGCCACGGCGGCGCCGGCCAGGAGCAGGCACACGGCCGGCACCCGCCGACGCATCGGGTCCACGCATCCCGAGCCGCCGGATGCTGTGCGCGGGGTTTTCCACATTCTTGGCGGAGTCGTCCAATTCGGGGGGGCCGGCGGCTAGGGTGCGGCCATGCCTGTCAAGCACCCCGCCGATCGGGGCGAACTGGGGCGGCGCGGCGAGGCGCTCGCCTGCGCCCGGCTGACCGCGGCCGGGCTGCGGATCGTGGCCCGCAACTGGCGCTGCCGGACGGGCGAGATCGACGTGGTCGCCGAGGGTCCCGGGCTGCTGGTGTTCTGTGAGGTCAAGACCAGGCGTGGCGACGGCTACGGGACCCCGGCGGCCGCCGTCAACGCCGCCAAGCAGGCCCAGCTCCGCAGGCTCGCCGGGGCCTACCTCCGTGCCACCCCGCACCGGCCCTGCAAGGTCCGCTTCGACGTCGTGACCGTTGTCTGGCCGCGCTCGGGCCAGCCGCGGGTCGAGCACCTGAAGGGGGTGCTCTGACGATGCTGGCCCGGCTGGCCACGGCCGCGCTGGTCGGCCTCACCGCCTACCCGGTCGGGGTCGAGGTCGACATCGGCCGCGGCCTGCCCGCCGTGACCGTCGTCGGGCTCGGCGGGACGGCCGTGCTGGAGGCGCGCGACCGGCTCCGGGCCGCGTTCGGCAACACCGGCTACGAGTGGCCGGACCGGCGGATCACCGTGTCCCTCCCTCCGGCCGACCTGCCCAAGCAGGGCTCCGGGTTCGACCTGCCCATCGCCGTCGGCCTGCTGGCCGCGGCCGGGTGGGTGCCGCCGGACGCCCTCGAGGGGCTCTGGGCCATCGGCGAGCTCGGCCTCGGCGGCGACGTCCGCGCGGTCAAGGGGGTGCTGCCGGCGGCCCTGGCGGCCCGCCGGTCGGGCGCCCGGCTCCTGGTCGTCCCCCAGGCCAACCTGGTCGAGGCCGCGCTCGTCCCCGACCTGCGGGTGGCCGGCGCGGCGTCGCTCGAGCAGGTCGGGGAATGGCTGGCCGGCCGGGCCGATCTCAGCCGCCCCGGCGCCCGGCCGGAACCCCCGGTCCCCGCGGTCGAGGACCTCGCCGACATCCGCGGCCAGCTCCAGGCCCGCCGCGCCCTCGAGATCGCCGCCGCGGGCGCCCACAACCTGCTCCTCACCGGCCCACCCGGCGCGGGCAAGACCATGCTGGCCAGGCGCCTCCCGGGCCTGCTCCCACCCCTCGACCAGGACGAGGCGCTCGAGGTCACGCAGGTGTTCTCCGCCGCCGGGCTCCTGGGCCCGGACGCCGGCCTCATCAGGGTCCGGCCGTTCCGCGACCCCCACCACGCCATCTCCGTCCCCGGCCTCGTCGGCGGCGGCCAGGTCCCCCGACCCGGCGAGGTCAGCCTGGCCAACCACGGCGTCCTGTTCCTCGACGAGCTGCCGGAGTTCTCGCGGGCCGCCTGCGAGGCCCTGCGTCAACCTCTGGAGGAGGGTGAGGTCACGGTCTCGCGGGCCATGACCAGCGTCCGCTTCCCGGCCCGCTTCGCGCTGGTCGCGGCGGCCAACCCGTGCCCCTGCGGGCACCTGGGGGACAGCCGGTTCGCCTGCCGGTGCAGCCTGTATGACCTGCACCGCTACGCCAGCCGGCTCTCCGGGCCGTTGCTGGACCGCATCGACCTGTACGTCCAGGCCGAACGGCTCACCGCCGACGAGCTGACCGGCGCGGCCGACGCCGAGCCGACCGCACAGGTGCGGGCCCGAGTGCTGGCCGCCCGCTCGGTCCAGCGGCGCCGCCAGGGCGCCGAGAACGGCCGCCTGGCCTCGGCCGACCTGGCCGCCCACTGCCAGGTCGGGCCGGCCGCCCGCCGCACCCTGATGACCGCCGTCGACCGCCTCGGCCTCAGCGCCCGCGGGTTCCACCGTGCCCTCCGCGTCGCCCGGACGATCGCCGACCTCGCCGGTTCCGACCTGGTCGAGGACCAGCACGTCCGGGAGGCCCTCGGCCTCCGCCACCTCCCGATCATCGGCGACCGGGAGGCGCAGCACGTATGACGCCGCCCGCCTGGAGCGTTCGGTGGACTGACCGCCGGGAACCGGCCGGCTGGTGGTGTCCGCGTGGCTGAGGGGGAGGGTCGGCCGGCGTGGTGGACTCCCCGGGCGGGGGAGCGCGAGGTGCTGCTCTCGCTGGCCGCGACCCCGGGGCCGTTGCCGGCGGCGGTGGCGACCCGGCTGGCCGAGGGCAGGGACCCGGCGAGCCTGCTGCGTGCCCACAGCCCCGAGCCCGGTGTCGCGGCCGCGCGGCTCGCCGCCCTCGGCCTGCGGCTCCTGGTACCCGGCGACGACGGCTGGCCGCTGGCGGCGACGCCACCCGACCCACCCTGCGCCTGGCTCTTCATCGCCGGGCCGGCCCCGCCCGGGGCGGCCACGTCGGTCGCGGTCGTGGGCGGCCGCCGGGCCTCGCCGCTGCGGCGGGCCGCCGCCCGCTCCATCGGCAGCGGCCTGGCCAGGGCCGGCTGGTGCGTGGTCAGCGGCGGCGCCGTCGGCGTGGACGCGGCCGCCCACGCCGGCGCCCTCGACGCCGGTGGACGCACCGTCGTCGTGCTCGGCTGCGGCCTCGACGTCCCCTATCCGCGCGCCAACACCGGCCTGTTCGCTAGAGTGCGGGACGCCGGCGGCACCCTGACGAGCGAGCACCCGCCCGCGAGCCAGCCCAGGGCGGCCCACTTCCTCCCCCGCAACCGCCTGATCGCCGCCCTGTCGGCCGCCGTGGTGGTGGTCGAGGCGGCCGAGGACTCGGGCAGCCTCTCCACGGCCAGGGCCGCCGGCAGCCGCGGCCTCGGCCACGTGCTCGTCCTCCCCGGCGCTCCCTGGGACCCGGGCGCCGCCGGCTGCAACCAGCTCATCCGCGACGGCGCCACCCTGGTCGGCAGCCTCACCGACATCCTCGAGGAGCTCGGCGCCACGGCCGGCGGCGGCGCCACCGGCGCGCCCGCGTGGCCCGGTCTCGAGGCCTCCGCCCGGGCCGTCCTGACCGCGCTGATCGACGGCCGGCTCATCAGCCCGGGTCGCCTGGCCGCCACAACCGACCTGGCTCCCGCCGCCCTGGACGCCGCCCTCCTCGACCTCGAGCTGGCCGGTCTGATCCGCCGCACCGCCGCCGGCGTCCAGGCCGTCGGCCTCCCCGGCGGTCCCGCCCCCACCCGGCGACCCGCCCCGGCACCCGAACCGCGCGGTCCTCCGGCATGAGAAGGCCACCGGGTCCCTCCCAACCACGCGAGGGTGCTTGAGCACGGCGGGTCGGGTGGGGATGATGATCCCGATGGCCGACAACCTCGACGAACGCGACCCGGTACGGCGCGGGACCCAGCGCGACCCGGAACCGGTTGCGGGTCAGGACGACCCGGACGGGCTTGCCCCCCTGGGGCGGGATGCGTTGGAGGCGTTCGTGGCCCACCTTCGTGACGAGCGGGGGCTGTCGGGGCATACGGTGGCCGCGTACCGGCGGGACCTGACGCAGTTCCTGCAGTTCGCCGGGAGGGCCGGGGTCACCGATCCGGCCGAGGTGGAGCCGCTGCTGCTGCGGCGGTTCCTGGCCCTGCAGCGCACGCGGGGGCTCGCCGCCGCGTCCATCGCGCGCAAGGGCGTGGCCCTGCGGACGGCGTTCCGGTTCTTCGCGCGCCGGGGGCTGGTTCCCGACGACCCGGCGACCGGGCTTGGGGTCCCCCGAGGGTCCAGGCGCCTTCCCGTCGTCCTCAAGCAGGGCCAGGTCGACCGGCTGCTCGCCACGCCCGACCCGGCCGACCCGGTGGGCCTGCGCGACCGGGCGATCCTCGAGCTCCTGTACGCGACCGGGATCCGGGTCGGGGAGCTGTGCGGCCTCCGCCTGGGCGACGTCGACCTGGCGGCCGACACCGTCCTGGTGCTCGGCAAGGGCGCCAAGCAGCGGATCGTGCCGTTCGGGGAGCCGGCCCGGGCCGCCCTCCTCGACTACCTCGTGAAGGGTCGCGCCGCCATGCTCCCCGGCCCGTCCCGGCCGGCCAGCGCGACCCCCGCGAGGCGGGACGGCGCCGACGACCGCGAGGCGCTGTTCTTCAACCGGCGGAGGCGGCCGATGACCCAGCGGGACGTGCGGGGGATGCTGGAACGGTACCGGGTGGCCGCCGGGGCGCCCGCCGGGACCAGCCCGCACACGCTGCGCCACAGCTACGCGACCCATCTGCTGGAGGGAGGTGCCGACCTGCGGGTCGTGCAGGAGCTGCTGGGGCACGTTGCCCTGACCACGACCCAGACCTACACCCACGTCTCGAACGATCGGCTACGCCGCGTCTACGAGCAGGCGCATCCGCGCGCCTGAGCTGACGAGGCGAGCCGGGGCGCCGACCGCCAGGCACGGCGAGCCGGGTACCCAACGCCGCCACGGCCGACACGGTCGTGGCCGGCCGGGTCTCGGTCGGCCTGCCACCGGACATCGAGCAGCCGGCCTGGTGTCTACGGCATCGTCGGCCTGATCGACGCGACCGAGCATCGCCCTCGTGGTCGTCGGGGTGGTGGCGGCCCTCGCCGTCGCCGTCCTGCTCGACGCGCCGACGTCGGTGTTCCTGGTCGTCGCCCTGGTGATCGCGTTCTCGTTCCTCACGATGTGCTCCAGCCGGGGCCGCAGGCGCCGAGCGCGAGCAGGCCGGGCCGCCGGCCGACGAAGCCATCCACAGTTTCGTGAACCACGGCCCGCTGGCCGATCCCGCCGGGTAGCGTCGGCCCAGTCGGAACGACGCCGTCGCGGTCACGCCCTGGCGTCCTGAGGAGCCTGGAGTCCCGGATGTCGACGACCTGCCCCGAGCCGGCGGGAAGGCCTTGGCCGGGCTGGGCGCCGTTCCTCCTGGCCCTCCTCTTGACGGTCGGGGCGTTGGCGCCCGTCGCCGCGCCCGCCGCGGTGGCCGAGCGTCCCCCCCCGCCGCCGCCGACGCCGGGGCCGCCGACCGCGGCGCCGGATCGCCCTCGGGTGCCGCCGCTGTGGATGCCGTTGGCCGGCTCGGTGGTGCGGGGGTTCGACGCGCGTGCCGGGCCCTACGGTCCCGGGCACCGGGGGATCGACGTCGCCGCCTCCGTTGGGGAGGTGGTGCGGGCGCCGGCGGCCGGGGAGGTCGTGTTCGCCGGCCCGGTCGCGGGGACCACCTGGGTCAGCGTCCGGGTCGCGGCGGGGGTCGTGGTGACCGTCGGCCCGCTGCTGGACGAGGTGGCGCCCGGGGGCCGGGTTCGAGCCAGAGCCCCGCTCGGGCGGGTCGGCCCAGGGCACGGGCCTGGTCCGGTCGGCGGAGCGCAGACCCTGCACCTGAGCGTGCGGGTGGACGGGGAGTACCTGGATCCCCTGGCCTACCTGGTCGACCGGCCCAGGCCCCGGCTCGCCCCATTGCCGGCGCCTGGTGCGCTGCCCAGCCCCTGACCAGCACTGGGCTGGCAGGGGCGGGCCGGTGGGGCGGGAGCTGGGGGGCTTGTGCTATCGTCCGCCGCGGGCCCGGGAGTCCGGGCTACAACGCACGCCCGTCGACGGGACTCGACGGTGCCCGCTCCGGGGAACCCGAGCGGGTCGAGGACCCGGAACCCCCACGATCCGACGACTGTGGGAGCACAGCGGGCGGAGGCCGAACCGGAACGGCAGGGAGGAACAGGCGTGGCAGTCGTCACCATGCGCCAGCTGCTCGAAGCTGGCGTCCACTTCGGGCACCAGACCCGGCGCTGGAACCCGAAGATGAAGCGCTTCATCTACGGCGAGCGCAACGGCATCTACATCATCGACCTGCAGAAGACCAGCGCCGCCATCGAGTCGACCTACGGGTTCCTGCGCGACACGGTGGCCAGGGGCGGCAACGTGCTGTTCGTCGGCACCAAGAAGCAGGCCCAGGAGTCGATCAAGACCCAGGCCGAGCGGGTCGGGATGCCGTACGTGAACTTCCGCTGGCTGGGCGGGATGCTGACCAACTTCGCCACCATCTACAAGCGGCTCCAGCGGCTCAAGGAGCTGGAGGCGATGGTGGCCACCGGCG
Organism: Actinomycetota bacterium; assembly: GCA_036280995.1. Taxonomy (NCBI): domain Bacteria; kingdom Bacillati; phylum Actinomycetota; species Actinomycetota bacterium. The sequence continues at coordinate 6,615 of DASUPQ010000090.1, forward strand.
CGACCGACGTGCTGCCCAAGAAGGAGGTCCTGCGGCTCGCGCACGAGCGCGAGAAGCTGGAGCGGAACCTGGGCGGCATCCGCGACATGACCCGGCTGCCGGCCGCGATCTGGGTGGTCGACACCCGCAAGGAGCACATCGCCGTGACCGAGGCACGCAAGCTCGGCATCCCGGTGGTGGCCATCCTCGACACCAACTGCGACCCGGACGAGGTCGACTACCCGATCCCCGGCAACGACGACGCCATCCGGGCCGGGAGCCTGCTCACCCGGATCGTGGCCGACGCGGTCGCCGAGGGGCTGGGGCTGCGCAGCCAGTACGCGGCCGAGGCCGCCGGCAAGGAGGGCGCGGCCCCGATCTCGGCCAGCCCCGCCGACGAGGAGCCGCTGGCCGAGTGGGAGCGCGAGCTGCTCGAGTCCGACGGCGGCGATGCGGCCGAGGCCAGCCGCTTCGGGCGCGCCGAGAGCGCCGCGGCCCCGGCGGCGGACTCCGCCGCCGACCAGCCGGCCTCGCCCGCCGACAAGCCGGCGGCCACCGGCCGCGGCGGGGCCCAGGGCGCCGCGGGCCGGAGCGGGGCCCAGAGCTCCGGCGGCCGGGCCGCGGCCCCGTCACGGGGCAAGGCCAAGGGCGCGACCCAGCCCGAGGCCGCCGCCGAGCCTGCCAAGGCCGAGACCGAAGTCCCCGAGCAGGCCACGCCCGAGGGCGGGACCACCCAGCCCGAGGCGGCCGCCGAGCCGACCACGGCCGACGTCGAGATCCCCGAGGACGCCACGCCCGAGGGCGCGACCACCGAGCCCGAGGCCGGAACCGAGGCCGCCGGGGCCGGCACCCCGGCGGAGGCCGAGGGAGAGACCCAGGCCGAGGCCACCCCGGCGGAGGCCGCCGAGGAGGCGGCCGACCCGACCAACGAGACCCGTTCGCCCCGGGTCTAGCGGACCGCCCGGGCCGGGAGCCCACCCGACACCGACCGAGCATCGACAGCGCAGCAAGGAGCACCACCCGACATGGAGATCACGACCGCTCAGGTCAAGGCCCTCCGGGACGCCACCGGGGCCGGAATGATGGACTGCAGGAACGCGCTGCGTGAGGCCGGCGGCGACCTGGACAAGGCCACCAAGCTGCTGCGCGAGGCCGGCAAGGCCGGCGTCGAGAAGCGGGCCGGCCGCAGCACCACCCAGGGTGTGGTCGACGCCTACCTGCACACCCCCGACCCGAACCTGCCGCCCAAGCTGGGCGTGCTCGTCGAGCTCGACTGCGAGACCGACTTCGTGGCCAAGACCGACGAGTTCCAGCGACTGGCCCACGAGATCGCCCTCCACATCGCCGTCTCCGACCCGACCTACGTGCGGCGCGAGGACGTGCCCGAGCACGTCATCGAGAAGGAGAAGGAGATCTACGCCAGCCAGGCCGAGGGCAAGCCCGAGCACATCGTCGAGAGGATCGTCGAGGGCAAGCTCAAGGACTACTACAAGCAGGTCGTGCTGCTCGACCAGCCGTACATCCGCGACGACAAGCAGTCCATCCAGGACCTGCTCGACACCTACTCGGCCAAGGTCCGCGAGAAGCTGGTCCTGCGCCGCTTCTCCCGTTTCAAGGTCGGGGAAGGCGCCTGACCCGTTCCTGGGAGCCGATCGGTCGGGCGGGCGGAGGAGCGAAGCCATGGCATATCGGATGGTGGGGGACCAGCCGGAGCCGGTCGACAGCGGGGAGGGCAAGCCCCGGTTCGAGCGGGTCGTGGTGAAGCTGTCGGGGGAGGCGTTCGCCGACACCAGCGTCGGGTTCGGGCTCGACTACGGCAAGATCGACGGCGTGGCCAGGCAGCTGGTCGAGGTCCTCGACCTGGGCGTGCAGGTCGCGGTCGTGGTCGGCGGAGGCAACATCGTCCGCGGGTCGGCCGCCGAGGCGGCCGGGATGGACCGGGCCAGGGCCGACTACATGGGCATGCTGGGGACGGTCATGAACTGCCTGGCCCTGCAGGACGCCCTGGAGCGCCGCCAGGTCGTGACCCGGGTGCAGACGGCCATCCAGATGACCCAGATCGCGGAGCCGTACGTCCCGCGGCGGGCCGTGCGCCACCTGGAGAAGGGGCGCATCGTGATCTTCGGGGCGGGCATGGGCGCCCCCTTCTTCTCGACCGACACCACCGCCGCCCAGCGGTCGCTCGAGATCGGCGCCGAGGTCATCCTCATGGCCAAGAACGGCGTCGACGGGGTCTACGACGCCGACCCCAAGAAGCACCCGGAGGCGCGCAAGTTCCTCTGGCTCGACTACCTGGAGGCGATCCGGCGCGAGCTGCGGGTGATGGACACCACCGCCCTGTCGTTGTGCAAGGATCACGACCTGCCCATCATCGTGTTCGACCTGCTCACCGAGGGGAATATCCGGCGGGCGGTGTGCGGCGAGCCGATCGGCACGGTGGTCGGCCCGAACGACGTCGTCGAGGCAGACGAGACGCAGCGAGGGGAGCCAAGGTGATCGAGGACACGCTCCGGCAGGCGGAGACGAAGATGAGCAAGGCGATCGACGTGGCCAAGGAGGAGTTCAGCGGGATCCGCACCGGCCGCGCCAACCCGGCCCTGGTCAACCGCCTCCAGGTCGACTACTACGGCACCCCCACCCCGCTGCAGCAGCTGGCCGGCATCTCCGCCCCGGAGGCCCGGCTGCTGGTGGTCTCCCCCTACGACCGCAACGCCGCCGCGGCCATCGAGAAGGCCATCCGCAACTCCGACCTTGGCATCAACCCGGCCAGCGACGGCCAGGTCATCCGCCTCGCCTTCCCGCAGCTCACCGAGGAGCGCCGCAAGGAGTACGTGAAGCTGGCCAAGCACCGGGCGGAGGAGGCCAGGACCAGCATCCGCAACGTCCGCCGGCACGAGAAGGACGCGCTGGAGCGCCTGGAGCGCGACGGCGAGATCTCCCAGGACGAGCTGCGCCGGGCCGAGCAGCGCCTCCAGGGCATCACCGACAAGTACGTGGCCGAGGTCGACACCCTGCTCCAGCACAAGGAGCGGGAGCTGCTCGAGGTCTGAGCGTCGGTGGCTGAGCCGGCCCCGATCGACCCCGCCGGAGCCGGGGCGGGGATGCCGCGGCGCGAGCCGGGCGCCCGGGCCGGGCGAAACCTGCCGCTGGCCATCGTCACCGCGCTGCTCCTGGCCGGCGTCCTCCTCGGCTCGCTGGTCCTGTCGCGGCCGGCGTTCATAGCCTTCCTGCTCGGGATCGTCACCCTGGCCCTGCTGGAGCTGCTGAACGTGCTGCGGGCGCGGGCCACCCGCCCGGCCGGGCCGGTCGTCCTGGCCATGGGGGCGCTGCTGGTCGCCGGGGCCTACCTGGAGGGGCCGTCGGCGCTGTCGTTCGGGCTGCTGGTGACCATCCTGGCCGCGTTCGGCTGGGACCTGGTCGACCGGGGGCGCACCGAGGTCACCCGCAACGTCGCCGCCACCATCTTCGCCGTCGTGTACGTGCCGTTCATGG
>DASUPQ010000091.1 GCA_036280995.1 Actinomycetota bacterium
CAGCCGAATACCTCACCGCATCTGAACGGCAGCAACTCCGTCTTGTCGCTTGCACGGTCATTCTGGCGCTCGTTCGAGCCGGCCAAGCCCATGACACCTGGCGAACTCCAACTCAGCGGGCCATCGGTACAGAAATGGGCAGCTAGATACCTTCCAAGACTGCGGTCAGGAATCCAGCTCCGCGAGGCGAGCAGCCGCCTGCCGGAGTGCCTGGTCCAGCCCCTGTGGCTCGGCGAGGAGGGCCATCACCAAGGCGTGGATCATCGTGAGTCGACGCAGCCGCTGCTGTTCGTCGCCACGCAGCGCCTCCGAGAGCACCAGATCCAGATGTTGAAGGAATGTGAGGACGGCTCGGTCGTCCACCATAAGGCTGCCTGTCTGGGACATCACCACTGGTGGATAGAGCGCTTCCAACGGCTCGGCTGTTACAGCTCGTAGGAGAAACGCCCCGGTCGTGGCGGTCCTGCTCAGGCAGGCGGGCGGATCGGCGCTGCAGCTCAGGCGGGTACGGCGGACGAGTGCGTGGCACGTGGACTCCTGTCCGGGGGACAGGTCGTCCCCAGCGACAAGGTGGTCGTCCACCAGAGCGGGTCAACTCCAGGGCCGATAGCGACCGCTGGCGCAGTCCGCCACCTCGCATCATCCTTGAGTCTCCTGGTCACTGCAGGAGTTCGTCGCTGAGCTCGCGCAGGGCACGTCGCGCCTCGGCCAGGGCGGCGCGGCCGGCGTCAGTGATGGTGTAGCGGCGGATGCGCCGGCCGGCTTCCAGGTCGTCGTGGCCGGCCAGCAGCCCAGCGGCCTCCAGCCGGTGCAACGTGGGATACAGGGTCCCGGGGCTGATCCGGTAGCCGTGGCGGGCCAGTTCGGCCGCCATCCAGGCACCGTGGATGGGGTGCTCGGCGGCGTGGTGCAGCACGTGCAGCTGCACGGCCCCATGCAGGAACGAGCGCATGCGCCTATCCTATCGGATATCGATATCGGGTTCCGTAATCAGCGCCATGGGAGGTGTGCATGCCCGCCACCAGCACGGTCGGCGTCCGCTACATGATCGACGACGTCCCGGCCGCCATCGCCTTCTACACCACCCACCTAGGCTTCACCGTTGAGCAGGACGCTAGCCCGGCGTTCGCCGCCGTCACCCGTAACGGCGTGCGGCTGCTGCTCAGCGGCCCGACCAGCTCGGGCCGGCGGCCCATGCCCGATGGCACCCGACCGGTTCCTGGTGGCTGGAACCGCCTGCACCTGCAGGTCGATGACCTGGCCGGCGAGGTCCAGCGGCTACGCGCCGCCGACCTGCGGTTCCGCAACGACATCATCAGCGGGCCGGGCGGCTCCCAGATCCTGTTGGAGGATCCCTCCGGCAACGTGGTCGAGCTGTTCCAGCCCGCCCGCTGAGATCCCCGCCGCTGCCCTGGGCAGCGGGCCGGGCACCACCCACGCCGAAGCGGCCGCCGGCAGCCCTGGCGGTCGCTGACCATGCCCACCCCGGACCCCGACCCAACCCAGGCGCCCACGGCGGCCACGCTCGGGATCTTGCTCGCCCTCCGGTCCGGAGCCAGACGAGGGTCATGGCGGAAGCGGCTCTCGCGGGCCCGAACCTGAACCTGCCTGCAGCATCGCCCACCCCACGGCGGCTCGTGGTCGTGGTCGTGGACGGTGCCTCCCTGGGCATAATGTCCTTCGCGTTTGGCGTGTTCGACGCGGCCGTGTACTACGGCGCGCTACCCGAACTCGATGTGCGCATCGTCTCCGGCGAGCGGCCGCCGCGATGCGCGGCGGCGGCTTGGCCTACGACGTGCCCTACGACCTCTCCGCGATCCACGAGGCGGATCTGGCCATCGTGCCCTACTGGCGGGATCCGCCCGAACAGCCGCCAGAGCCGCTGCTGGAATCCCTGCGCCGCGCGCACGCCGCAGGGGCACGGGTGGCCGGCCTGTGCTCCGGAGTGTTCGTGCTGGCCGCGGCCGGGCTGCTGGACGAGCGCCCGGCCACGACGCACTGGGCGCTTGCTGGGGTGCTCGCCCAGATGTGCCCGAAGATCTCCGTCCGCGCGTCGGTCCTCTACATCGACGACGGTGACATCCTCACCGCCGGTGGTGGTGCCGCTGGGATGGACTGGCCGTTATGAACCGCGCCCTGATATGGGAGTGCTTCGAGCGGCATCCGTGGCCGTGCCATTCGCTACCGTGAGTCGTCCGGCAACCGCTGCAGGCACTACCGTTACCCGGTTCCGGACCGCACCAGGCCGGACTCGTAGGCGAGCATCACGGCCTGGACCCGGTCCCGTAGCTGCAGCTTGGCCAGCAGGTGGCCGACGTGGCTCTTGACCGTGGCGTCGCTGACGAACAGCCGCGCGGCGATCTCGGCGTTGGACAGCCCCTGGGCGATGAGCTTGAAGACCTCCCGCTCCCGGTCGGTGAGCCCCACAAGGGCATCGGTGCCGCCAGGACGAGGCAGGCGGGTGAACTGCTCGATGACCCGGCGGGTGATCGATGGGGCCAGCAGCGCGTCCCCGGCGGCGACCACGCGCACGGCGCCGATGAGCTGTTCGGGTGGGGCATTCTTGAGCAGGAAGCCGCTGGCCCCTGCCGCCAGGGCCTGGTACACGTACTCGTCCAGGTCGAAGGTGGTGAGGATCACCACGCAGGATCCCGAGCCGGCGGCCACGATCTGCCTGGTGGCCTGCAGGCGTCCAGGTTCGGCATCCGGATGTCCATCAGCACCACGTCGGGTTGCAGCCGCCAGGTCGCGGCCACGGCCTCGACGCCGTCGCCCGCCTCGCCCGCCACCTCGATACCCGCCTGGGTCTCCAGGATCATCCGGAACCCCGCTCGGACCGCTCCTGGTCGTCGGCGAGCAGCACCCGGATGGTCATGGCTCCTCGGCGGGGATCGGGAGGCAGACCCGCACGGCGTAGCCACCCTGGGGTCGGGGGCCCGCCTGGAGCTCGCCGCCGAACAGGGCAACGCGTTCGCGCATCCCGATCGTGCCGGCTCCCTGCGCGCCCCGCCCGGGTGCTGCTCCTCGGCCGTCGTCGCTGACCTCGACGGTGATGTCGTGCGTGCCGTAGCCGACCACGACCTCGGCGCGGGCGGCCTTGGCCTGCTTCAGGGCGTTGGTCAACGCCTCCTGCACGATCCGGTACAGCGACAGGTCGGTGCTGGTGGCCAGGGCCTGTCCAGCGATCCCTAGGGAAGGGTGACGTACTGGCTGAGGAATGCCCGCGCCGAGGCCGTGTCCAGGCGGTAGGTGACGTTGGTGGCCCGGCACATGGCGTCGCCGGTGATGGTGATGGCGGCCACGATGTTGGTCTCGGTCTCCCCGGCGCCGAGGAAGTTTGGCCCGCCCGAGTCGCCATAGCAGCCACCACCGTCCCCGCGGGCCGGGTTCATCGAGATGCGTAGCCAGCTCGGGTTGACGGCCAGCAGCCCGCCGGTGGCCACGTAGCGGACGTCGGCGTAGTGGAAGCTGGGACCGTGGTCGATGCTCACCGATTGCGCCCCATAGCCCACCGAGGTGAAGCGGGTCCCGACCCGCAGGCCGTCCAGCGACCCGGCCACCGGCAGCCGGGCCGGGGTGATCCCGCCCACCGGCTGGTCAAGCACGACGACGGCGATGTCGTGGGGGTCGTTCTGGGCCTGGGTGTAGTTGGGGTCGCCGTGCCAGGTCCCCCAGTACTCGGTCCCGGTCGCCGGGTCATAGGAGGAGTCGAAGGTCACGGCGACGCGGTCGACCTCCAGGTCGCAATGGGCGGCGGTGAGGAACACCGTCGGGGCGATGAGTGTGCCCGAGCAGGCCGCCCAGGTGCCGTCGGGATAGGCCTGCGGCGCCAGCAGCGCACCGACCTGCGGATGGCCGTCGCCGTCGGGGATGCCGTAGGTGATCGCCCCCGCGGGGGCTGCCAGCACCAGGGCGGCCAGGATCGCGATGCCGGCCAGCATGACGCCTCGTCGCATCATGACGTCCTCCCGTCGAAGGTCCAAGCGCCAAGGCGGCGGCCAGTTCCTGCCTTGTAAGCGCAACCGGACGAACTGGCGTTACAGGGGCACGCCCCCGACGACCCTGGCGTCCCGGCGCATCCAGATGCGCTCCCCACCACCGGCGTTGGCTTCAAGAGTGGCCCGCCAGTTCGGCCATGCGTCGGTCGGGGCTTGGCTGGCGGGGTCGTCGGCTGTAACAGGACCTGCTTGGCCGACGGTGTACCGGGTGGTGGGGGTAGTCGACCTAGGGAGGGTGCTCATCATGCACCTACGTCGGGCATTGCTCGTCCTCATGACGGCGGCCGTGCTCTGTCTGTCGGGGCTGGCCTCGATGGCCGCCGCATCGCCGGCCGGAGTGACCGCGGCCACACCGGCGGAGCTGACCGCCATCTGCGAAGACCTGTTCGCCGGCGTCTACGAGACCCCGAGCAGCGAACCGCTCGCCGTCTGCCAGTGGGACATGGCGCTGATCGACGCCAACGCCTCGGCCTGGTCCAATGCCACCGGTGCGGGCGTGACCATCGGCATCCTCGACAGCGGTATCGACCCGACCCATCCCGACATCGCGCCCAACCTGGATCTGGCCCGCTCCTGCTCGTTCATCAGCCCGGGCACGCCGACCGCCGATCCGGTGGAGGTGGCCACCAGCTGCGACAACAAGGCCGCGGTCCGCGACCTGTACGGCCACGGCACCCACGTGGCCTCCATCGCGGCCGCCCCCGTCAACGGCATCGGGATCGCCGGCGTGGCCCCCGAGGCGACCCTGGTCGCCCTCAAGGCCTGCACGGCCGGGGGCTTCTGCTTTGTCGACTCGGTCGCGGCCGCCCTGCGCTATGCCGGCGACCAGCGGCTGGATGTCGTGAACATGAGCCTGTTCGCCGACCCCTACCTCTACTACTGCCGCAGCGAGGCCGAGCAGCGGGCGATGCTCAAGGAGCTCCAGTCGGCCGCCCGCTACGCCCAGCAGCGCGGCGTCCTGCTGGTCGCCTCGGCCGGGAACGAGGCCGACGACCTCCAGCACCCGACGATCGACGAGATCAGCCCCGACTATCCGCCCGACAGCGCCGAGACCCGCCGGGTCCGCAACAACTGCCGGGTCGCTCCGGCCGAGCTGCCGGGCGTGGTGACGGTGTCGGCCACCGGTCCGGTCGGCTACCCCGGCTACACCCTGAACATCGCCGAGTACTCCTCGGTCGGCATGGGCGTGGTCGACGTGACCGCTCCCGGCGGCGACTACTTCTCAGCCACCGACACCGTCCAGGACGCCGTGCTCGGGGCGCTCCCGAACACGCCGTCGGTTCTCTGGGACGCCTTCGACCCGCTGGAGCCCGACCTGCCCGGCCTCACCGTGGTCGACCAGGGCGCCCGCTATGCCTTCCTGAACGGCACCTCGATGGCGGCCCCCCATGCCGCTGGGGTCGCCGCCCTGATCCGCCAGGTCCACCCGGAGTGGTCGCAGGGGGCGGTCGCGGCCGCGCTGGAACGCTCGGCCACCCCCCTCGCCTGCCCGGTCGACTGGGAGCCGATCAACGAGGACGATGACCGCCAACGCTGCTATGGCAGCGCCAACCGCAACTCCTTCTTCGGCGCCGGCATCGTGAACGCCGCCCGAGCGGCCGCGCTGTAGTCGAAGCTGGACACTGTTGGAGCCCCGGCCCAGCCGGGGCTCCAACCCGTCCACGCCATGCGGTGGACTGGCAGGTCGCCTGGTTGCAGGATGGGCAGATGGACTCCACCCCACGTCCGGTGCTCCCGGGCGCCGTTGGACCGCCGAGACCGGGCCAACCGGAGGTACGGCGGTCGGGGCGCCGACGGCGTCCCACCGGCGCCCCGCCTCCGCTGCCGCGCAGTATCCAGCCCACCGGCGTCTGGTGGGCGGCCGCCGCCGTGGTCCTCGTCGCGCTGGCCAGGATCGCCTTCGGTCCGGCCCGGCGCAGCCTTGGCGTGGCCGTGACGGCGTGGGATGACGCGGTGGTGCGCTGGCTGGCCGGGCTGCGGCTTCCCGGCCTGACCGGCTTGATGGAGGCGATTGTCGCCTCGACCGGATCGGTCGGCATGGTCGGGGCGCTGCGCTGGGCGACCGTGGTCGCATTGCTGGTGTTGCGGCGCTTCCGCCACCTGGTTGTGTTCGTGGGCTCGTTCCTGGCCGTCCTGCTGGTGGTCCGGTTGGCGACGGTGGATCGCCCGCGGCCGTTCGGGGTGGAGCTGCGCGGCAGTTGGGCCGGCTGGGCGATGCCGTCCCGGCCGGTCGCCATCCTCGCCGCGACCCTGGTCGGTGTGCTCTATACGCTGGTCCCGGTGGGCCGCTGGCGGCAGCTCGGCAAATTGGTCGCCACAGGCCTGGTCGCGGCGTTCGCCCTGGCCCGGATCCACCTCGGCGTGGACGCTCCCACCGACGCGCTCCTGGGCGCCGTCATCGGAGTCGCGGTCTCGGTTGTCGCCTACCGGCTGTTTGTGCCCAACGAGATCTTCCCGGTCGCTTACAAGCGGGGCCGCAGCGCCCACCTGGATGTGGGCGGCCGCCGTGGCGAGGCCATCCGCCATGCCCTGGCCGACCAGCTCGGGCTGACCGCGCTGGAGGTCAAGCCGTTCGGGCTGTCCGGGTCGGCCGGGTCGACCCCGCTCCGCATCCAGGTCCAGGACCGGGCCGGGAATCCCCGCCATGTCTTCGGCAAGCTGTACGCCAAGAGCCATCTCCGTGCCGACCGCTCCTACAAGCTCGTCCGGGCCCTGCTGTATGGGCGGCTGGAGGATGAGAAGCCCTTCAACACCGTCAAGCGGCTGGTCCAGCAGGAGGACTACGCGCTGGCGCTGATGCAGCGAGCCGGGCTGCCCAGCCCCGAGCCATACGGTGTGGCCGAGCTCACCCCCGAGCGGGAGTACCTGATCGTCTTCGAGTTCATCGATGGCGCCACCGAGATCGGCGAGGCCGAGGTCGACGACGCCGTCATCGACCAGGGACTGGCCATTGTCCGCCGGCTCTGGGATGCCAACCTCGCCCACCGCGACATCAAGCCGGCCAACCTGCTGGTCCGCGACGGCAAGCTCTACCTCATCGACGTGTTCTTCTCCGAGATCCATCCCAGTCCGTGGCGCCAGGCCGTCGACCTGGCCAACATGATGCTCTGCCTGGCCCTGCAGTCCAGCCCCCAGCAGGTCTACCAGCGGGCCCTCCAGCAGTTCACGGTCGGCGAGATCTCCGAGGCGTTCGCCGCCGCCCGCGGGCTGGCCCTGCCCTCCCAGCTCCGCAAGCTGATGCGCGCCCAGGGACGAAACCTGCATGCCGAGTTCGTGCGCCTGCTGCCTGAGCCACCGCGCCCGATCGGCGTCCAGCGCTGGAGCACACGACGCGTCGTCCTGCTCGCCCTCGTCCTGCTCGCCCTGATCCCGGCCATCCCGCTGGCCTGGGCGTTCGCCCGATCCAGCGCCAACCCCGGAGGCGCCGCGGCCGTCACCGGCGGGAATGGGTCCTGCACCCAGCTGGAGGAGCTGTGGCTGGAGGCACAGTCGGTGCCGTCCGCCTCTCGGATCCCATGTATTCAGGCGTTCCCAGCTGGCGTCGTCGGCGCCCTGGCTGTCCGCGACGGCGAGTCGGTGCTCGAGCTGAGCCAGGCCAGCCTTGACATCAACCTCAACACCGGCGGCCAGCCCCAGGCCGCCACCGAAGCGGGCAGCGTGACCATCCGGCTGACCGCGTCCTGCGCCCAGCCAACCGGGGACGGCCAGATCATCGCGCCGGGCGTCCGACGCCTCCGGACCCAAGGACCCGCCGGCACACCCCAGGTGGTTGACGTGTTCGCCGGCGGCTGTCTCACCTACCAGCCAGAGCCCGGCATCGGCCCGTCAGCGCCGCTCTTGGACCAGGCCCAGCGCGCCGTTGCCTTCCGGACCCGTGATGAGTTGCGCGACGCCCTCCGCCGCCGCTCTGGCGGCCGACTCCACCTCGACCCCGAAGGCGGCAGCTAACAGGCACAGCCGGTCCGGTCACGGACCTGGAGTGTCGGCCGGGACGGTTAGCAGCGACCTCCCCTGATGAGGTTCCAGGGAGACCGCGAATGTGTGCTCGTGGTCGACCTCGGTGATCACCTGACTGGTGAACATGTCAATCACCGCGCTGCCAGATGTCAGATGTTCCGACCTGACCCTGCCGGCAATGGACTGGTTGGAGAAGTTCAACACCGTCACCTGTAGGTGGGTGGCGTCAAGCCGATGGACCATCACCAGCATGGCCTTGTTGGACACGTCCGGCACGTCCACCTGCGAGCTGGTGGCGATGCCGCAGCGGGTGCGGACCGCCAGAATGTCGCGCAGCCGTGCTGCGAACGAGTTCGGGTCCTTCAGCTGTTGCGGCAGGGATCCGTACAGGCTCGTGCCACGCGGCATCTTGGATGGCGACTCGGTAGCCTCCGGCCGGTAGTCCATCAGATCGTAGGCTGCCCGGTGGATCCAGCGAGTGTCGCCGGAGGCCAGCAGCCGGGACACCTTGGACCGCTGGAGCGTCAGCATGCCGCACAGGTCCCAGCCGGACAACGCGAACACTCCAGGCTGCCATGCGTTGAACATGGCCAGGAGCAGGTGGGCCTGCTTGATCTTCTCGATCTGCGCCCGAGACAGGTCCGTAACGTCGGGGTAGCCGAGGGCCGCGGCGATCATCGTTGCGGTCGTCGAGGCAATGCCATTGGTGGTAAAGATGGCGTTGTACGGGGCGGCCTCGCCGGTGAGTTGTTCGATCAGCTCCGTGCGAATCTGGGTGGCGAGCTCGCCACCAGTCAGTTCAGCACCTCGGAACCTAAAAATGTCGTCCTTGTGCCCGATG
>DASUPQ010000092.1 GCA_036280995.1 Actinomycetota bacterium
GGCCTGGCCGTGGCCGTGCTGATCGACGCCACCCTGGTCAGGACGATCCTGGTGCCGGCCGTGATGCGGCTGGTCGGGCGCTGGAACTGGTGGATGCCGGCCTGGCTCGACCGCTGGCTCCCGCGGATCGCCCTTGAGAGCTCGGAGGAGGACCGACCGGCCCCCCGGACTCGGGAGCCAGCCGGCATCTGAGGCGGACGCCAAGGTCCCGGGAGACTAGGAGACCGGAAACGCGTCGGCCTCGGGCGAGGCCATCCATGCAGGACATCCTCGGCCAGGCGAACCTGTCCGCGGGCGCCGTCTACCGCTACTTCCGCAAAGGGCGAGATCATCGTGGCCTCGCCGGCGAAGCCGTGAACGAGGTCGCTGGCGCCCTCGACACCGCCTTCGACGCCGACGACCCACCGGCGCTGGACGAGGTCCTCGGCGCGGCCTTGCTCGCCATCGAGCGGGTCGACGCCGAGCAGGGTTTCGCCAGGCTGGCCGTCCAGATCTGGGGCGAGGCGGTGCGGTCCCAGCCCTGGCCGAGATCATCAAGGGCGAGATGGGGCACGTCCGGGACGCGCTTGCCCGGCTGGTCCGGGCCTACCAGGACCGCGGCCTGATGGCCGCGGACGTGCCATCCGAGCAGGTCGCCCAGGTCCTCATCGGCCTGCTGCCCGGCTTCGTGTTCCAGCACGCCCTGCTCGGCGACGTCGACCCGGCCGCCTTCCGCGCCGGCCTGCGGACGCTGCTGACTACGTACCGGTAGAGCCCGCCCACGACCAGCTCCTGGGTCGGGGCCACCGGCGCTGGGGTACCCAGGTCCTCGACCACGAAGCGCGCGAACGCCTGCACCAGCACGACGACCCCGGCGGCCAGGAGGACCACCCCGGCCAGCCGCAGCGGCAGCCACCAGGCCGGGAGCGCGCGGGCTTGCCAGCCGGTTAGCCACCAGGGGACCGGCCCGGCCACCACGCCCGGCGCTAGCGCTAAGAACGCCCCGCCGCCCAGGGCGGCAACCGCCTTCCGCATCGCCCCAGCGTACCCGGGTCAGGTGCCGGCGGCGGCTACCAGCGGCCGACGAGCTCCCGCCAGGTCGGCGGGGGACCGGGAAGCGGGGCCGCCCCGGGGGCGCGCATGGCCTCCAGGAGGAGGGCCAGGTAGCGGTGGCGGAGCTGGCTTGTGCGGGCCTGGTCACCCATGCGGATGGACGCCACCTGCTCGAACACCATGGACAGGTCGTTGACGTCGAGGTCGGGCCGGATGGTCCCCGACGCCATGGTCCGCTCGAACAGCCGCTCGTTGAGCTCCTGGCCGACGGCGGCGTCGCGGTTCAGCTCCTCGGTGGGGGTGAAGGTGCCGGCCAGGCGCGAGGTCAGGGAGTGGGTGTCGGCGTCGACGATCCGGCGCATAAAACGGGCGAAGGCCTCCCACGGGTCACCGTCGTCGGCCAGGGCCTCCTCGGCGGCGGCGATGTAGGTCCGCAGCCCGTCCGCGCAGAGGCGCCGCAGCAGGTCCTCCTTGCTCGCGTAGCGCCGGTACAGGGCGCTGATGCCGACCCCGGCGTGCTCGGCCACGGCGGCGATCGGCGCCCCCGGGTCGGCCACGAACACCGCCCTGGCGGCGTCGAGGATCCGCTGGTCGTTCCGGGCCGCCTCGGCCCGGCGCCCGCTCATCGGCGTGGATGCGGTGGTCATGGGAGCAGCTTACCACTGGAACGAACCGTTCCGTTCTGCTCAGTCGGCCGGCGACGCCTCGATGACGCTCAGTCCACGCAGCACCCGCGTGAGCAGCTCCGGGGTCCACCCCGACCGCCTCGGCGGCCCTCCGACACCGGCGCGGGCCCCCGTGCCGGGGCCGGGGCCGGGGTCGGTGTCGGGGCGTCCCGTGGGCCCGACGCTCAGCTCCGGGTGGCGTTGCGGACGGCGGTGCGGGCGGCCCGGCCGTCCTCGGCGTCGAGGGCGAGGGTGGCGAGCCCGCGGCACTCGGCGAGGGTGTGGGCGGCGAGGGCGGCGCGGACCGCCGGGATGCTGACCGG
>DASUPQ010000093.1 GCA_036280995.1 Actinomycetota bacterium
CGACCTGGCCGGTTGGGTCGAGCGGGTAGCACCCGACGCCGCGGTCGACCGGCTCGGCCACCTCGCCGTCGCCCACAGCCACCCGCGCTGGGTCGTCGCGGAACTCGATCGGGCACTGGGGGACCGGGCGGGGGAGCTCCCCGAGCTGCTGGCCGCCGACAACTCCCCGCCCGACGTGGTGCTGGTCGCCCGGCCCGGCCGGTCCGACCGCAGCGAGCTGCCCGGCCGGCCGACCCCGCTCTCGCCGTACGGGGTGCGGCTGGAGGAGGGGGACCCGGGCACCGTGGCAGCCGTCGCCGAGGGGCGCGCCGGCGTGCAGGACGAGGGCTCCCAGCTCGTGGCGGTCGCCACCGCGGCCGCACCGCTCGTGGGCCGCGACGAGCGTTGGCTGGACCTGTGCGCCGGCCCGGGTGGCAAGGCCGCCCTGCTGGCCGCACTGGCCTCGGAGCGAGGCGCGCGGCTGGTCGCCAACGACGTTCAGTCGCACCGCGCCGACCTGGTCCGGCGGGCGCTGGCCGGCGCAGCCGGGGTCGAGGAGGTGACGGCGTACGACGGCCGGCAGCCGCCCTGGGAAGCCGGGTCCTTCGACCGGGTCCTGGTGGACGCGCCGTGCTCGGGGCTGGGAGCGCTGCGCCGCCGACCGGAGGCCCGCTGGCGCAGGCAGCCGGGCGACCTGGCCGACCTCGTGCCGCTGCAGCGGGCCTTGCTCGGCTCCGCCCTCGACCTGGTCCGGCCGGGTGGGGCCGTGCTCTACGCGACCTGCACGCCGGTGCTCGCCGAGACCGCCGAGGTGGTCGACGCGGTGCTCGTCGAACGGCAGGACGCCGTGCTCGAGCCCCTCGCGACGGACGTGGCTGATGCCGCCGGCCCGCTGCCGGGGACGGTGCAGCTGTGGCCGCACCGGCACGCCACGGACGCCATGTTCCTGGCGCTGGTGCGAAGGTCCGCGGGGTGAGCGGCCGCCGGATCGGCCCGGGATCGGGTGGTGGAACGAGTGATGAATCGTTGCCTAATCCGTTACTTAGATCCACGGCTCGGCATGGACGCGCCGCCGCGCGTGACGTTCAATGGGGGTGCAGCCCGACTCGGCGGGCTGCCACGGGGAGGTTGAACGATGCGACGCTGGACCGCAGTGGCGGGGTCCGCCCTGTCCGCAGGGGTGCTGTGCGCCGGGCTGGTGCTCACGGCGAGCCCTGCGCGGGCCGATGACACCGTCGTCGTGCCCGGAACCAGCTTCCCGGGGACCGGCACCTACCTGACCTACTTCGGCTGCGTCGACCTGTTCCACGTCGACCAGCGCGGCCCCGCCGCCCTCCTCAAGCGCGACGACGCCGCACCGATGGGTCGCCGCGCCGTCGACCTGACGCTGCCCG
The DNA here is from genome assembly GCA_036280995.1 of Actinomycetota bacterium. Lineage (NCBI taxonomy): Bacteria > Bacillati > Actinomycetota > Actinomycetota bacterium. Next base: position 1,374 of record DASUPQ010000093.1, read on the forward strand.
GGACCGGCACTGCCGCCGGCTCGGTCAGCCTGTTCTCGTCGGTCGCTTCGGCCGTCTCCACGCTCGCCGTGCGCGCCGCCGCCGGTAGTGGCGGTGTGGCCTACACCTGGTACCTCGCTCCCGACATGGCTCCGGGCGAGGTCTGGTCGGGCCGGGCCGTCCTCACCGCCGCGGGCGACGGCTGGCAGCAGGTCGACGCCACCAGTGCGACCTACGAGTGGACGCGGTACGACGCCGCGACCGGCGCCCCCCTCGAACAGGCCGGCGCCGCCACGATCGACGACTTCACGACCGCGCACGGCGACGGACCGGGCTACGTCCTGACCGGATTCGGCTGCGACGGCGGCACGTTCGGCGTCGACGCGATCCGTACCGGGCTGCCGGGGTCGGTGACGACGTACGACCTCGACGGCTGGTCGGTGACCACCGGCATCAGCCCCACGAGCGCCCGCGTCAAGGCGGGTCAGGAGGTCACCATCACCGGCAGCTCGATCGGGCTGGACCGGCCGATGGGCGCCACGCTCGCGCTCCAGGCCCGTCCGGAGGGTGCCGCGGAGTTCCAGACAGTGTCCGAGACGGTCGTGGCCGGGGCGGACGGCATCGTCTCGGCGACGGTCGCACCTGAGGTGACCACGGAGTACCGCTGGTTCTTCGCCGAGCGCGGCTACGCCGACGAGCACGTCTCGCCGGCGGCGAAGGTGGTCGTGAAGCCTGCCCCGGCCGGCTGACCGCTAACGTCCCGGGCATGGCATCGCCGTTCACCGAGATCGAGGTCCCGGACCTGCACGGCGGCGACCGTGTCGTCAAGGTCACCAACCCCGACCGCGTGTACTTCCCGGAGTCCGGCGCGACCAAGCTCGACCTGGTCGAGTACTACCTGGCCGTCGGCGACGGCATAGTCAACGCGCTCTTCGAGCGGCCCTGCATGCTCCATCGCTTCCCCAAGGGCCTGGCCGGTGACAAGGTCCACCAGAAGCGGCTGCCCGCCGGGGCACCCCCCTGGGTGGAGACGGTGCGGCTGTACTTCCCCCGCTGGAACCGCACCGCCGACGAGCTGTGCGTCACCGAGCTGGGCTCGGTCATCTGGGCGGTCCAGATGTCGACGGTGGAGTTCCACCCCTGGAACAGTCGGCGTGCCGACACCGAGAAGCCCGACGAGTGGCGGATCGACCTCGACCCCGGCCCGCTGTCGGACTACGCGCAGGTGCAGCGCGTCGCCGGCGTCGTGCAGGAGGTGCTCGACGAGCTCGGCGCGGTCGGCTACCCCAAGACCAGCGGCAGCAAGGGGCTCCACGTCTACGTCCGGATCCCGCCAGACCACGGGTTCCCCGACGTGCGCCGTGCCGCGCAC
>DASUPQ010000094.1 GCA_036280995.1 Actinomycetota bacterium
AGCAGGATCGGCGGAGCGGCATACAGCAGTGCCTTACCCATCAGACCGGTACACCGCCCGCCGACGAGCCTGCTGCCTGCTGAGAGCGGCCCGAGCGATCGGCCAACGGAGCAGCGTCTTAGCGAACATCTGGATCGGCGGAGCAGGTGAGGGCCGCATACACGCGAGACAGGACCGCCGCGGCCTCCGCATCCGCCGGCGGCGGGGCGATCGGCCCGGCCCGGATGGCCAGGTCGTTGACCAGCGTGCCGAACATCTCTGCTCGCCGCTCACGCGGTTTGTCGTAGCCCCTGCGGCCAGCCACCCGCTCAACCGTCACTGGACTCAGGCGCATTAGCGCCGCCAGTTCTTCCTCGTCCTGGATCTCGACCGTGGGATCGCCAAAGGCGGCATGGCCGGCCTCGTGCCCCAGGACATGGTCCTTGTGGTAGGGGCTGGTCGCCCGCTCGTAGAAGAAGAGATGGGCGCTGGGGATCTTCAATTTCAGCCACAGGCCACATGCCCCGGCCTGGGTCGCGAAGGTGGTGTTGACCGGGCACAAGACGATCCGGCGGCCAAGGCAGACGCCGAGGCGCTCACAGAACGCCTCCCCGCTCCAGGGCACCGGCAGTTCCAGGCCGAGCTTGCCGAGCCTATCCAGGCACTGATGACGCAGCTGGTCGAGGTCCCCTCCGCCTCGAGGCCGTCTGCGGCCCAGTCGTGTGCGGTCTTCCCTCACTGCCCAACTCCAGCCCAGCTACCCGTGCATCCTTGGCTCGGTCGTCCGGACTACTGGCCGTCGACGGCCAATGGTGCTACAGAGTGGCGCACAGCCGGGCCTGACGCCACCCGATCCGATCGAAGCTAGGGGCTTTGCGCAATCGTGTGGATTGTTCTTGGTAGTTGGCGGCCTGGCGCCGTCGCCCCTTCGCTCAACCCTCAAGGCCATCGGCGGCCTCAGCGTCAGCGCGGCCATCGGCGTCTGATGCAGTCGGCCCCGCGAGGAGGCTGGGTGGTACATTCGGCAGGCCCTGGAGTTGGGCGAGGTGGTCGACGACCTGGCGGACGAGCTCCCGGCCGTCTGCTGGCAAGTCAGCCAGCCGGGCGGCGGTGTCAAACATGTCGGCGTCGACCAGCCTGGTCAGCACCGCGACCCCAAGGTCGGCCTGGGCCGCCTCCTCGTCCTCGAAGAAGTAGGTCCTCTTGACGCCGAAGAAGGCAGCCAGCGCCAAAACGAGCCGGGTGCTGGGATTGTCCTTAACGCCATTGCGGAGCTGCTGCAGGTACGCGCCCGAAACCCGGGGGACACCAGCCGCCCTGAGCGCTTCGGCGACGGCCTCGTTGCTGTACTCCTTCTCGCCCGGGGGGTGCACGGTGCGAAACAGCGCATCCAGCCGCCGGGCCAGCCTTCCACGACCGCTCGGGTCCTCAGCCATTGCTACGACCTTCACGCCGAGACGAGCTTCGCCGGTCTCCAGTGACTCCCACCAATATCCTCGACTCCGCGGTTGAGTGTCGACGGCAGCCTAGCAACTTCACGCAAGGGCCACCGGGACCGTACTGACCGTACCGGTTACTTGTCCATTCCTCATGCTCAGCAGCCTGGCAGATGGGGCCGTTGTCGTCGAGGCCAGGTTCATGCACCTGGCGACAGTGGCTCCCTGCTCGCTGCGGAAGGCACAGAATCGGCCCAAGCGGCGGTTGACCAGAAACCTGATCCGCGATGTCGCACGTTGCCGGCATGGGTACCGCCACGAGCAGCGCGTGCGTCGGGGATCGGAAGCCGCCTCGGTTGAACCTTTTTGCGCTGAGATCCGTAGTGGCAGGTATCCGACGCTTCTGGGATCACCGCCGAGAAGGAAACCGCCTCTCCGGACAGAACGACCAAGACGTTCGGCATGGCAAACGGGGGAAGTGGTGGGGGACTCTCCACGGTTCATCCGGGATCCTGGCTGTTGGGAGACTCAGCAGGCGGCCCGCCTCAAGTGTTCGAGCCGCCAACCCGGTTGGCTATTGGCACTCGCAGGCCAGTCCTAGACAGCCAACCGCCGTCGTTGCCGCCGCCGCTCACCGACCGGATCGGTCCGTGCGTTGACAGGACTCGGCCGCCAGTTTACGTTTGCCCGGCCATAGAAACTGAAGGCCCCACTTGGTGGCTCGGACGGACTGTGGCTGAGGAGATGATCTCGGCAACCCTTCTGGCGATTGCGCCGATACGCTCATGTGACCGGCTTCGGGCAGGTCATCGCGTAGCGACAGTTCCTCGCCGTGCCGGGCCGATGGCGGATAAGGTAGGGCGCCATGAGCAGGCCGCGCCCGCCCCGCCGTTCAGCCAGACAAGACCTGCTGGCCGCCGCACTGGAGTTGTTTTCGCGCAAGGGGATCGGCGCGGTCGGTATCGACGAGGTGACCAGGACCGCTGGTCGCACCCGGGACAGCCTCTACCGGTTGTTCGGCAGCAAGACGGGGCTTGTCGTGGCCACCCTTGAGCGGTACGGCGCTGAGCTCCCCTGGTTGGAGTTTCTTCGCCGCGCTAACGTGGATGCGCGTCGCCCGGCTGACCCAGCGGCCCAGCGAGAATGGGCTCGCAAGAAGCTGCTGGCAACCATGGAGCGGGTGGCTGACTGGAGCAGCGAGCAGAATGGGCGCGGCTGCTACCTGCTGACCGCAGCGGCTGAGCTTCGTGGCCAGAGCGGCCGGCAGACCATGCCCGACATCGACCGGGAAGCCGCTCTCAAGGTCATCCGCGACTTCCACCAGGAGGCACGGGGGCTGCTGGCGGGGCTGGCCGAGGTTGCTGGCGCCGACGACGCGGCCGCGCTCGCCGCCGACCTGCATCTGGAGATCGTCGGGATCCTCGGCGTGGGTGCCGTCGACCCGCTGCCCTCGCGGGCCGCTGCCCGCCGAGCCGCCCGCCGCGCCGCCGAGGCCCGGCTGGCCTTCTACGGCATCCCCAGATGATCGCCAAGGTGGCCCGCTACCTGCCCCACCCGGCTGATGGGAGGGGCTGTGCGCCACAGCCGGCGGTGGTAGAGACGGTGCGGCGGCCGTCGACGCCGCCGCCGGCTGCACAACCCCGGATTTGCGCACAGTAGAAGAGTAGGGACAACGGCACCCGACCTGTCGCTGAGGCGTGACGCTGCCGAGGCGGGCCATGACGCTTTGATTCTGCAGGAATCACGGCTGCCACGGGGGTGCTGGCCCGAGGTCAGGACGGCTACAGCCGCAGCACGATATGGCCCAGCCGCCGGTTGTCGTCGAGCAACCGCGCCAGCGTCGCCTCGTCGGCCACCGCCGTCCGGGTGAGGCACATGGGCCCGAGCGTCTCTGCCCACAGGCCCTGCCTTAGGGAGGCCCGCACCTGCCGTGGTGTCCCCCAGGTCACCGTTCCGCTGTGGCGATCAAGCTGGTAGGGGACAAGCCTGCCGACTGGCTCCGCGCCGGCTGGTCCGTAGGTGAGGCCGATGACGAACGGCGCCAGATCAGATGGGTGATCCGCCGACGCGCTGACAATGAGGGCCAGCTCATCACCAGCCACTACCGCAGCCGAGTCCACCTCCAAGGCCGCCAACGTGCGGCAGGCCAATCTGAACTGGTCGACCGCGGTCTGCGGAGAAGCGTGGCTGCTGATCGAGAGGACCGGCCGGAAATTGCGGTAGCCGATGAACTCCGCAGAGGGTCGCAGCCGAGCCTTGCCGGTCCCTTCGTAGACGACCGGGTATGCGGCTACTAGGGCCGCCAGCCTCGCCTCACGGGTAGCCCGGTCGGACTCGCGCGCACCTGCTAACCGGGGTAGGCGCGGCCATTCACGACTGGGGCGTGGACCGCCGCCCTCTCCAGGTGGGTGCATATGGGCTCACGGTACCCGAAATGGCGTGACAAACCCATTCTGCACGACAGCCACATCCCGACTGGTCGGGTGGCGTAGGTGACGGTCATCCACAGCGGCACAGGCCGCCCGGCCATTCCCTTCCAGATTGCTGGCCTGCCACGCCCACCCATGAGGTTTTCGCACACCTGGATTGGGCCGAGAATTCGACTCGCGAAATCGGACCGATCGGTACGACAGCCTTTTCGCTTACGCCTCGATGCTCGGTTCCCAGGCGCAGCCGCCATGGTAGGTGTCGGCCCACAAGACATAGCGGCGACCGCACGTGGCGCAGGCCAACAGATGACGGATGGAATCGGTTCCGTCGGAGGGAGCGGCTGTCCCGGCTGCAGTGACGCCAGTGGGACGCTGCCTTCCCAGCACAAGGGTGCCGTCAGCGACCAACTCCCGTGCAGCCCCTGCCAGGGTAAGGTAGCTGGCGGAGGTGGGCAGGGGGATGCGCTTGTCCAGCTCAGCGCACTGTTCGCAGCTGCTCGCTCGGCTCACCCCAGAGGTCAGATCCACCACATCGCGCCTGCCGCCGTTTCCGGAATGGAAGTCGTCGCCATAGACCTAGGCAGGAGGCGGTGGTGCTGGTCCTGTCGTGCTGCTGGGCAACGCATCGTCATCTTCACAGCCGTGAGGGGAGTCGAGCCTCGCTGAGGGCGCCACAGACGGTCAGGCTCTCGGGGTTGGCCCAGCAGTAGACGTCCCATGCTGGGATCCAGAGGCGTACCGAAGGCCCGTGGCCAGGAGCGTGCGTCGCTCGGGCCAGATACGCCTCGTCGGACCAGGCCCCGAACCCGGCGACCTCGGCCTCGACCCGTTGGCCGTCCAGGGTGAGGAAGTAGACCCGCCGGTCAAGGAACTCCCCGACGAGCTCCGGTTCGAACCAGCCACGCAGACCTCGAGGAGCAAGGCGCATGCCGACCTCGTCGGGATGCAGCTCGTCGACGGGGACGGGGGCGACGTTCACGGACCGCTCGACGGCGACCACGCCAGGCAGGTCCTGCGGCGCCAGTAAGGGAGCACCCGGCCAGGGGACCTGCGGGTCACCGCGCAGGTTGCTCCGCTGCAGCGCCCGTCGGTAGGCGTGAGCTATGGCCACCGGGCTGGCCTCTTGATCCAGAGGTGCGGCATCCCATACCACGGTGACGATGATGGTGGCCTGGAGGCGCCGAGATGGACGGCCGCCGTGCTGTGCGGTGGCATCGTGCTCAACCATCGTGGTCTCCTCCTGCTGCGGCGGTGGTCTGCTTCTCAATGCTTCAACGCGCCTTGAAGGGGTCACCGAGCTCGCCGCGCACGACGGCCAAGGCGAGGTCGACCACCGCGGTGGCGCTGAGGTTGCCGTTGCTGAAGTCGGCTTCCTCGAAGTTGGCGTGGAGGTAGGGGCCGCTGCTGCTGATCACCGCTCGGCGGAGATCTACCCCGGTCAGGTCCAGTCGTCGAA
>DASUPQ010000095.1 GCA_036280995.1 Actinomycetota bacterium
GATCTCCTTGAGCAGGTAGCCGTTGGCGCCGGCCTTGATGGCGTCGTAGAGGTCGGCCTCCTCGTCGGAGATGGTCAGCATGAGGATCTTGGCGTGCGGGATGAGGTCCTTGATGGTCTGGGTCGCCTCGATGCCGCTGCGCCGCGGCATGCGGACGTCCATCAGCACCACGTCGGGCATGAGCTCCTGGGCCTTCTCGATGGCCTCGGCGCCGTCGCCCGCCTCCCCCACGACCTCGACGTCGTCCTCCTGCTCGAGCACCATCTCGAGCCCACGGCGGAACAACGCGTGGTCGTCCACGATCAGCACGCGGATGGCGTCACCTGCCCCCCGCGGTCGTGCCTGCCGGTCGTCGGCCACGCTCTCCCCTCTCACTCCCTGATCCCGCCGGGGGCGGCCGGCTGCGGCGTGAGCCCCCGGACCCCCCCTGGCTCGTTGCTGGCTGCTCACGGTTCCTGCTCGCCGGGCCCGGAGTCGCCGTCGGGGCGACGGTACACGACGTTGGCCTGGTCAGTCTCGTTGCCGTCCACAGGCAGGGTCTTGACCCCGTCGGCGTGCTGGGTGCGGTCGACCCGCCGGCCCTTGAGCTTCTTCACCTGCCGCTCGAGCCGGTCGACGACCTGGTCGACGGCGGTCGCGGGGTCGACGGCATTGGCGTGGGCCCGGACGAGGCCGGCCTTGGTGGTCAGGGTGACCTCGACGCGGTGCGGGTCGGCGACCCGCGGGTTCCGCTCCTCCGAGAACTCCACGTCCATCGAGAGGATGTGGTCGTCGAACCGCTGGAGCTTGGCCAGCTTGCGCTCGGCCCGAGCGCGGAGCTTCTCGGGCACTCCCGTGTTCTTCCCCTTCACCGTCACCTGCATGGGCACTCCCGATACGGTTGCCGGATACGATCTCGAGCAGGCATATCCCCCCTTCGGGTCCTGCAACCCGAGCGGGACGCGAGCCCTGCCCGTCAGAAGACCTCGGCAGACGGGCCGTCCTCCTTCACAGCCCGCTGGTCGTATTGGCCGGATTCTACACACGAAAACTGGTCACAACCACACAATGCGACCGGTGTGAGCAGGGCAAATCCCGGTCATAGGCCTACCTCGGGACAGCCCGGCCGCCGCCGGCGGGGCCCTCCTCGCCGACCCGGAGGGCGGCCGGGGCGGCGGCCAGCACGGCGGCCTCGACCTGGTGGGCGCCGGCGAGGCGGAGGGTGGCGGCGGCGCCGGCGAGGGTGCCGCCGGTGGTGGCCAGGTCGTCGACGAGCAGGACCCGGCCGCCGGCCAGGCGGCGGCGGGCCGTCGGTGGCGGGCGTGACGGCGGCCGGCCGGGACGGCGCCGGCGGGCCCGGCCCAGGTCACGGCCGCGCGCCGGGGCGAGCAGGCCGGCCAGGGGGAGGTCGAGCGCGCCGGCGACGCCGGCGGCGATCCGCTCGGCGTGGTCCCGGGGCAGGCCGGCGACCCGCCCGGCGGCGACCCAGGTGACCAGGTCGGCGCCGATCCCGGCCGCGGCCAGGACGACCCCGAGGCGGCGGCCGAGCTCGGCCAGGGCGGCCGTCTGGCCGTCGAGCTTGCCGGCGAGGACGGCGGCCCGCAGGCCGTCGCCGTAGGGGCCGAGCGCCCACACCGCCACCTCCGGGTCGGTGGCCAGGGGCCACGGCCCGACCGCACCCGGCTCGGACGGCAGGCAGCGGGTGCAGCAGGGCCAGCCGCCGGGCAGGCCACAGGCCAGGCAGACGGGGGGCCGCAGCAGCCGGCCGAGCACGCCGATCAGGGACATGCCCGCAGGCTAGCCTGGGCGCCCGGCCGTGGCCCGCGCCCGTCCACAGCCCCCGGCGGCGGGCTCAGCGGCTGGCGAAGCTGGGGTCGACGTCGAAGGCGGTGGGGGCCGGGGCGGTGAGGTAGCTGACCGACTTCTTCCCGCGGTCGACCATCCAGAGCGAGACGCCGTTGCTGGAACGGGCCGGGACGACGAAGGACGAGCCGCTGGGGTCGACCGTGAGCTGGTTGCCGATGTCGCCGATGGGCATGCCGGAGTCGTTGAGGACGGCGGTGGGGTCCCAGCCGTCCGATCTGATGGTCCAGAGCTTGCCCAGGTCGTCCTTGTTGCCGGTCTCGGCGATGAAGGCCACGGTGACCGGGCCGACCCAGACCGGGCTGAACACGCGCCCGAGGCCAGGGGCGAGCTGCCGTGGGGACCACTGGATGACGCCGCCGCGGCCGAACTGGCCGAGGAACAGCTGGCCGCCGGGGACGGGCTCGGCGGCCAGGACCTTGCGGTCGGGCCGGTCGGCGACGGCGAGCACGGACGCCCCGTCGGGGCTGACGGTGACGCTGCTCGGCTGCAGGCCGGCGGGGAGCGGGGGGAGGCTGAGCTGGCGGACGCCCAAGGTGCTGCGGCCGACCTCGAGCAGGCGGGCGCCGGTCTCGTCCCTGCTGACGACGTAGATCCGCTTGGAGTCGGGGCTCCAGGAGGGGGGCGAGAGCCTGCCCGAAAGCTTCTTGGCCGAGAACGCCTGGCCGCTGGGCTGCCTCACCCAGAGGAGGCGCCTGTCGCCGGTGCCGGCCAGGAAGGCCATCGAGCGGCCGTCGGGCGACCAGGTCGGCGCCGACTTGGTGCCGGGGGCGTTCAGCGGCATCAGCTGCGGCGGCCGGCCGGCCTCCGGCGTGACCGTGAAGATCTCGCCCCGCCGCACGAACAGGACCGCGTCGTCCTGACGCTCGGGGGAGCGCTGCGGCAGCATCGCGGCCAGCGGCATGTCCCGGCGCCGCCAGGAGCGGTCGGTGGGGAACTGCTCGGCACCGACGGTCCCGACCGGGCGGCCCTCGACCAGGATCCGGACCGACGCGGTCGGGAGCAGGCGGTTCACCGTCCACACGACCTGGCCGACCCGCAGCTGCCCGGAGCCCTCCGCCTCGGCGAACCTGCGCGACAGGTCGACCGTGGCCACGTTCTCGGCGTACCGGAACTCCCGCAGCTCCGTGCCCTCCGGGATCGCCGTGTCGAGGTTCCGGTAGCGCCCCCGCGGGCCGGCCAGCAGCAGCTTGAGGGCGTGGTTGACCGCGAGCTTGGACACCTCCGGATCGCCGTCGCCCCTGCGGACGAAGACCGGCGCCGCCGCCAGCCGCGGCGCCGGGCGGGTCTTGTCGGCGACCAGGTAGACCTCGGTCGAGGCGTACAACCTGGCGAAGTTGACGTCCCGCATCCAGATGCCGCTGGGGTTGGCCACCCGGGTCTCGGCGCCGTCGTTGCCCAGCTCCAGGTTGAGCATGTCGTCCCCGCTGGCCGGGTACCAGTCGCGGCCGTTCTGGAGCTGCCCGGCCAGCTTGACCTTGACCGGGACGACCCGCCGCCCGTCCTCGCGGACCTGCGGCTGGCCGGGCTCGAAGACGCTGTAGACCCGCACGGTGGTGACGTTCTCGGACCAGCGTTTGACCTTGTCGTGGTCTCTGCTCACCACCCACCGCTGGATCCTCGTGACGTCGCCGGTGTTCATCGCCCGCATGTAGCCGGTCGCCACCTCGACCTCGCTCTGTCCGGAGGACGGGTCGCCGAGGTCCTTGAGGGCGTCGGCGTCCTCCTGCGGCACCGAGGTCGTGACCGGGCTGACCGTCACCACGTGGCCGGTCTGGGGCACGCCGGCCGTGCAGGCCGCCAGCCCACCCAGCGCCACCAGGGCGGCGATCGGACGGAGGAGGCGGTGGCGCGGGGGGCGGCTATCCACCGACGGCGACCTCCGGGACGGGCGCCGGCTCGGGCTGCGGCTCGGCCGCCCGGCCGTCCGCCGGCTCGGGCTTGGGGTCGATGGCCGGCAGGGTGACGGTGAAGGTCGAGCCCTGGCCGACCTCGCTCTGCACGTCGATCGAGCCACGGTGCAGGTTCACGTTCTCGAGGGCGATGGCCAGCCCGAGCCCGGTGCCGCCGAGGGTCCTGGCCCGGTGGACGTCGGCCCGGTAGAAGCGCTCGAAGATGTGGGGCAGGTCCTCGGCCGGGATGCCCTCGCCCTCGTCGGCCACGGTGACGACCACGTCGCGGGCGCGCCGGCCGACCCAGATGCGGACCCCGCCCTCGACGGTGTGCTCGATGGCGTTCTTGACCAGGTTGGAGAAGACGCGGTCGAGCCGGCGCGGGTCGGCCGCGACCAGCGGCTGGCCCTGGCTGCGGTCCACCTCGAGGGCCACGTCGACCTTGCGCCCGTGGGCGATCGGGTCGAGGGCGTCGACCACCTCGTCGAGCAGCCCGCTGAGGTCGACCTCGACCGGCTCCAGGTTGATCACCCCGGCGTCGAAGCGGCTGATCTCCAGGAGGTCCTCGAGCAGGTTCTCGAACCGCTCCAGCTCGCGTTCCAGCAGCACGGCGGCCCGCTGGGCGTCGGGGGGGAGGCCGGCCCGGGCGGCGTGGATGTAGTCGGCGGCCATGCGCACCGTGGCCAGGGGCGTGCGCAGCTCGTGGCTGACGTCGGAGACGAACCGGGCCTGCAGGCTGCCCACGTGCTCCAGCTCGCCGATCTTCTGGGCCAGGTTGTCGGTCATCCGGTTGAACGACTCGGCCAGCTTGCCGAAGTCGTCCTGGCTGGTCGCCTGGGGGATCCGGGCGGCCAGGTTGCCGGCCGCGATCTCCTCGGCGACGTCCCTGGCCCGCTGGATCGGCTTGAGCACCCGGCCGATCGAGATGGCGGCCAGGATGACCACGGCCGCGAGCAGCCCGGCGCCCACGATCAGCAGGAAGTTGGAGAGCTTGGCGAGCGTCTCCTCCTGGAAGTTCAGGGGGTAGAAGAAGTAGGCCTGCTGGGCGCCGGCGTCGCTCTGGTCGAGACGGATCGGGGCGCCCACGACCAGCATGCGGCCCGGGCCGACGGGCGAGCGGATGTACACGTAGGCCAGCTCGTTGCCGCGCTCGACCCGCTCGACCAGGCCGGCGGGGACGTGCTCGATCCTGAAGTCCTCGTCGGAGGAGCTCGGGGTCCCGTCCTCCCCGCGCAGGACCACGGCCTCGAAGTTCGGCTGGCCGCCCAGCCGCTTGATCAGCTGATCCTTGAGCGCATCCTGGATCTGCTCGGTGTTGACGCCGGAGACGTCACTGATCTCGCCGGGCCGGGTGAGGAGCTTGACCTGCTGGACGGCGTCGTAGTTCTGCTGGGTGTACAGGGACTTGGCCAGCAGGGCATGCAGGGCCGCGCCGAGGAGCAGCAGCGCCCCGACCACGATCGCCGACGTGAACAGCACCACCCTGGCCCGCAGGTCGAGCCGGGCGAGGCTGAAGCGGCCCAGTCTTATCCCTGATCACCCGCCTGCGCCGAGGACTCCACGGCGCCGCCCTCCGGCCCGATGCGGTAGCCGACGCCTCTCACAGTCTGCACCACCCGGGGGTTCTCCGGGTCGTCCTCGATCTTGGCCCGCAGCCGCTGGACGTGCACGTTGACCAGCCGGGTGTCGCCGGCGTAGCGGTAGCCCCAGACCTGCTCGAGCAGGACCTCGCGGGTGAACACCTGCCGGGGACGCCTGGCCAGGGTGGCCAGCAGCTCGAACTCGAGCGGGGTCAGGTTGACCGGCTTGCCGTCCTTGGTGACCTGGTGGGCCATGACGTCCATCTCGATGTCGTGGAAGCGGAGCGTCTCGGCGCCGTCGGTGTCGCGGCGGCGCAGCCGGGCCCGGATGCGGGCCACCAGCTCCTTGGCCGAGAACGGCTTGGTGATGTAGTCGTCGGCCCCGGACTCGAGCCCGAGGACGACGTCGACGGTGTCGGTCTTGGCGGTCAGCATCACGATGGGGACGCCGGACTCCAGCCGCAGCTCGCGGCAGATCTCCAGGCCGTCCTTGCCGGGCAGCATGAGGTCGAGCAGGACCAGGTCGGGCTTGGCCTGGTGGAAGGCGGCGATGGCCTGGTCGCCCGAGCGGACGAACACCGGCTCGAAGCCCTCCTGGCGCAGGACGATCCCGAGCATCTCGCCGAGCGACGGGTCGTCGTCGACGACCAGTACCCTGCCCTTCACGCGTTACCGCCCCCTTCCCGGCGCCGACAATCGGCCAAGGATGTCACGTCGGCGTCCAACAGTGGAGTATCAACCATTTCCACAATCCACAGACGTCCGGCTGACGCCGTTGACCGGCCCGTGCGGCCTCGTGACAATGCGCGCGAGCGCCGATGAGAGGATGGTCGTGACCAGCCAACCGCCACCCTGGGACCCGCCGGGCCAGCTGCCCGGCCCGCCCGCCACGCCCCCGCCGGGGTGGGGGCCGCCGCCGGGTGCGGCGCCGGGGTGGGGGGTGCCGTCGCCGTACCCGCCGTTGCCGAAGGCCGGGTCGGCCCGGACGGGGCCCCTGCCGCTGCACCCGATGATGTTCAGCGACCTCCTCGACGGGTCGTTCCGCCTGCTCAAGGCCAACCTCTCCGCCATCGTCCTGGTCGCGGCCGTGTTCGTCATCCCGGTCAACCTGGTGGCCGCGTTCTTCCAGCGCGACCTGCTCGGCGGCTACGGCTTCCTCGAGTTCATCCAGGACCCGTCGCTGGCCGAGCAGGCGGCGGGGACCGGGCCCTCCGACGGGGCCTGGATCGGCATCGTGATCGCCGCCCTCGCCGGCTTCCTGGTCACCCCGTTCATCGGCGGCGCCACCTCCATGATCGTCGCCGCCAGCTACCTCGGCGGGGAGCTCAAGGCCGGCCCGGCCATGCGGGCCACCGGACGCGCCTTCCTCGTCCTGCTGGCCGTGTTCTTCATGACCGCGCTGCTCAAGCTGGCCGGGCTGGTCCTGTGCCTGGTCGGGGCGCTCATCCCCATGACCTTCTTCCTGGTGACCACGCCGGTGGTGATGGTCGAGCACGCCGGGCCCATCCAGGCCATGGCCCGGTCCGTGACCCTGGTCCGCCCGCGGTTCTGGCCGGTCATGGCCATCGGGATCGGGAGCGGCCTCATCGCCAGCTTCCTCGGGAACATCCTGGCCACCCCGTTCTCGATCGCGGCGCTGGCCGTCGGCTACCGCTGGGGCTGGATCCTGGCCGCCATCGGGGCCATCATCCCGGCCCTGATCACGACGCCGTTCGTGTCGATCCTGGCCACCCTGGTCTACTTCGACCTCCGGATCAGGAACGAAGGCTTCGACCTGCAGATGATCGCCGCCGAACTGGGCCGCGGTGCCCCGGCCCGCTGACCGACCGCCCCGCTCCCCGGCCCTCCGTCCCGCCGCCGGGCTGTTCCTGCCCGCCGTGGTGGGGCTGGGGCAGCGGCAGGGGGACCCGCGGGTGCCGGTGCAGGACCCGGACCAGGTGCGGGAGGTCGTCCGCGAGGTCCTGTCGAGGCCGGAGTTCCGGCCGGCCGAACGGTCGCTGGTGGAGCGGATCTACGACTGGGTGCTGGAGGCGGTCGGGCGCCTGCTGGCGGCGCTCGGCGGGAGCGGGGCCGGCGGGATCGTCGGGCTGATCCTGCTGGCCTTGGTCCTGGTCGGGGTCGGGGTGGTGGTGGCCCGGTTCTCGCGGGGGCTGACGCCCAGCCCCGAGGTGTCGGCGGCGGTCCCGGGGATCCGGCGGCGGTCGGCGGCCGAGTGGCGCGCCGAGGCGGAGGCGCAGGAGCGGGCCGGCGCCTGGCGGGAGGCGGTCCGCTCCCGCTACCGGGCCCTGGTGGCCGACCTCGCCTCCCGTGGCCTGGTCGAGGAGGTGCCCGGCCGCACCGCCGGCGAGTACCGGCGCGAGGTCGGCCGCGCCCTGCCCGACGCCGCCGGCGACTTCGCCGGCGCCACCGAGCTGTTCGAGGTCGCCTGGTACGGCCGCTCCCCCACCGGCGCCCAGGAGGCAACCCACCTCCGCGACCTGTCCGACCGCGTCCTCCAGCGGGCCGGCTCGTGAGCGGGCGGGCCGGGGCCCGGACCGGGGTCGGGAGGGCGCTGCCGTGGGTGGCGGTCGTCCTGGGGGTGGCGCTGGTGGTGGCGGTCGCGGGGCGGGGGCCCGAGGAGGGCGAGCCGCTGGACCCGGGGTCGCCGGGGCCGCTGGGGACCAAGGCGCTGATGGACGTGCTGCGGGAGCTGGGCGGCGAGGTGGGCATCTCCTCCGACCCGCCCGGGAGCGCCGTCCAGACGACGCTGCTGCTCAGCGACGACCTCACCCCCGAACGGCGCCAGGACCTGCTCGAGTGGGTCCGGCAGGGCGGGACCCTGGTGGTGGCCGACCCCAGCTCCGGCGTGACCGAGGTCGAGCCGGCCGGCTCGACCCGCATCGGCCTGCTCGACGCCGAGATCGAACGGCGCTGCGACGTGGCCGCCCTGGGCAACGTGGGCCGGGTGGCGGCGCCCGGCGGGGTCGTGTTCGAGATCCCCGCGGGCCGGGGGGCGGCGGCCGGCACCCGGGCCTGCTTCCCCCGCAACGACGGCGCCTGGCTGCTGGTCCAGCCGCTCGGCCTCGGCACCGTCGTCCGCCTCGGCGGGGCCAGCGTGCTCGTCAACGAGGAGCTCGGCGAGGCCGACAACGGCCTGCTGCTGGCCAGCCTGCTGGTCCCGGCGCCGGGGACGGCCGTCCGGGTGCTGCGGCCGCCCCTGCCCGGCGGAGGGAACGCCGGGCTGGGCGACCTGGTCGCCCCCAGGGTGCGGCTGGCGCTGTGGCAGCTCGTCGTCGCCTTCGTCCTGCTCGCCCTCTGGCGGGCGCGCCGGCTGGGCCGGCCCGTGGCCGAGCCGCAGCCGGTCCAGCTCCCCGGGGCCGAGCTGGTCATGGCCGTCGGCAACCTGCTCCAGCGGGCCAAGGGGCGCGGCCAGGCGGCGCGCCTGCTCACCGACGACCTGCGCCGCTCGCTGACCGAGCGGCTGGGCCTGCCCCCGTCGGCCCCGCCCGACCTGGTGGCCGACACGGTCGCCGCCCGGACCGGGATCCCGCGCGAGCGGGTGCTCCGGGCCCTCAGCCCGGCCACGCCCCGCGACGAGGCCGAGCTCGTCGCCCTCAGCCAAGCCGTCGACACCGTCCGCCGGGAGGTCACCCGTGTCCGTTAGCACAGCGCAGCCGCAGGCGCCCCGGGCGGCGGTGCTCCGGGTCCGCGACGAGATCGCCAAGGCGGTCGTCGGCCAGGACGGGGCGGTGTCGGGGCTGGTCGCGGCCCTGCTCGTCCGGGGCCACGTGCTGCTGGAGGGCGTCCCCGGGGTGGCCAAGACGCTGCTGGTCAAGACCCTCGCCCGGACCCTCGACCTGGACTTCAAGCGGGTCCAGTTCACCCCCGACCTGATGCCGTCGGACGTGACCGGGCAGGTGATCTTCGAGCAGCGCGACGGCTCCTTCCGCTTCCGCCAGGGGCCGGTGTTCACCAACCTGCTGCTGGCCGACGAGATCAACCGCACCCCGCCCAAGACCCAGGCCGCGCTGCTGGAGGCGATGGAGGAGCGCCAGGTGTCGGTCGAGGGCCAGGGGCACCCGCTGCCCGAGCCGTTCCTGGTCGTCGCCACCCAGAACCCGGTCGAGTACGAGGGCACCTATCCCCTGCCCGAGGCCCAGCTCGACCGGTTCCTGTTCAAGCTGCACGTCGGCTACCCCTCGGCCGAGCAGGAGCAGGCCGTGCTGGCCCGTCACGACGCCGGCATGGACCCCCACGACCTGGCCACCCTGGGGGTGACGGCGGTGGCCGGCCGCCAGGACCTGGAGGCGGCCCGCAAGGAGGTGACGGCCGTCCCGGTCGAGCCGCGGGTCCAGGCCTACATCGTGGCCATCGCCCGGGCGACCCGGGAGTCGCCGTCGCTGGAGCTCGGCGTCTCCCCCAGGGGGGCGGCCATGCTGCTGCACGCCGCCAAGGCCTGGGCCTGGCTGGCCGGCAAGCAGTACGTCACCCCCGACGAGGTCAAGGCGGTGGCCAAGCCGACCTTGCGGCACCGGCTCGAGCTGCGGCCGGAGGTCGAGCTCGAGGGCGTGACCGCCGACGGCGTCCTCGACGGCGTCCTGGCCGCCGTCCCGGTCCCCCGGTGACCGTGGAGGCCGGGTGAGCGCGCCGCCCCCCCGGGCCGGGCCCCCCAGGGTCCGGGAGGGCGCGCCGGTGCCGACCTGGCGGCTGGTGGCGGGGGCGGCGGTGGGGTCGCTGGTGGTGCTGCTGCTGCCGGTCCGGCCGCCCCTGGGCCTGTGGGTGGTGAACGGGGTCCTGCTGGCGGCCGCGGTCGTCGACTGGGCGCTGGCGGTGCGGCCCCGCGACCTCGAGGTCGAGCGGGAGCCGCCCGGGATCGTGCCCCTCGGCAGCGAGGCCCGGGTCACCTGGCGCATCGCCCACCGGGCCGGGCCATCCCGGGACCGCTTGGGCCTGGCCGGCCGGGGGGTGCGGGTGCGGCTGGCGGACGAGCTGGCGCCGTCGCTGGGGGCGGTGACCAGGCGGGCGCGGGTGGTGGTGCCGGCGCGGGGGCGGGCGGTGGCGGCGACCACGATCCGGCCGAGCCGGCGGGGCCGGTTCACCCCGGCCGAGGTGGTGCTGCGGGTGGAGGGGCCGCTGGGGCTGGCGGCCAGGCAGGGCCGGCGGCGGCTGCCCGGGGTGGTGCGGGTGTACCCGCCGTTCGACTCGCGCGACGAGGCCGAGCTGCGGGTGAACAAGGCCCGCATCCTGGAGGTGGGCCTCCGGTCGGCCCAGGGGCGGGGCGGCGGGACCGAGTTCGACTCGCTGCGCGAGTACGGGGTCGACGACGAGTTCCGCCGGATCGACTGGGCGGCCACCGCCCGCTCCACCAAGCCGATCGTCCGCACCTACCGCGCCGAGCGGAACCAGACGGTCCTGCTGCTGCTGGACAGCGGCCGCACCATGGCCGGCCGGGTCGCCGACGTGCCCCGCCTCGACCACGCCATGGACGCCGTCATGATGCTGACCTCGCTGGCCACCCGGCTCGGCGACCGGGCCGGGCTGGTCGCCTTCGACCGCGAGGTCCGGGCCGTGGTCGGGCCCGGGCACGCCCGCGACCAGCTCTCGCGGGTCACCGAGGCCATGTACCAGCTCCAGCCGCTGCTGGTGGAGAGCGACTACCGGGGCGCCTTCGCCGAGACCCTGGCCCGGTTCCGCCGCCGGGCCATGCTGGTCGTCCTGACCGAGCTGGCCGAGCAGGCCGTGTCCGAGACCCTCCTGCCGGCGCTGCCGCTGGTCGCCCGCGACCACCTGGTCGTGGTGGCCAGCGTGGCCGACCCCGAGGTGCGCGGCTGGGCGCTGGCCACGCCGACCGAGCCCGGCGCCGCCTACCGCAAGGCCGCCGCCGTGGCCGCCCTGGCCGACCGCCGGCGCACCGTCGCCCGCCTGCGCGGCCTGGGCGCGGTGGTGGTCGACGCTCCGCCCGGCCGCCTCGCCCCCGAACTGGCCGACGCCTACCTGCGGGTCAAGGCCACCGGGCGGCTCTGAACGGCGGGAGGTTTGGGAACCAGCAAGGCGAGTAATAGTTTCGAGGTGCGCCGATGAACGAGAACCGGATCAGGCGACCAGCCCGAGCGGCCGGGGCCCAGGCTGCCCGGGCGGTCCTGGTGACGGCCGCGCTGGTGGCCGTGCTGGCCGCCGGGTGCGGGGTCCCGCGGGACCCGGAGAGCACCCTGGACACGGTCCGGGGCGGGACCCTGCGGGCCGGGATCACGGCCAGCGATCCCTGGACGACCCTCGAAGGGGGCCGGCCGGGCGGGGTCGAGGTCGAGCTGGTCGAGCGGTTCGCCCGCGAGCTGGGGGCCCGGGTCGAGTGGGTCGACGGGTCGGAGGCCGACCTGATCGGCGCCCTCGAGGTGCGGGAGCTGGACCTGGTCGTTGGCGGCCTCACCGCCGACACACCCTGGCAGGCCAAGGCCGCCATCACCCGCTCCTACGCCACCACCCGGGTGGTGGTCGCGGTCCCGGCGTCGCAGCCGCCGCCCGACGACATCGCCGGGGTCCGGGTGGCGGTCGAGGCCGGCACCGACGCGGCCGGGATCCTGGAGGAGAAGACCGACGCCATCCCGGTCCGGGTCCCGGACGTGACCCAGGTCAAGGGGTCGGCCGTGGCCGTCGACGAGTGGCTGCTGGCCGACCTCGACCTCCGCAACACCGGCGTCCACCTGATCAAGACCAAGCACGTCATGGCCACCCCGCTGGGTGAGAACGCCTTCCTGGTCCGGCTGGAGCGGTTCCTGATCGCCAACCAGGCGGACGTGCCCGCCCTGCTGGACGCGGAGACCCGCAGGTGAGCGCGGCCGGGGTGGGCCCATGAGCAGCCACCACGAGCTGCCCCCGGACAAGCACGAGCAGCTGCTCAAGGCCGTGCGGCTGGAGTGGCTCTCGATCCTGTACCTGCTGTCGGCGATCGTGCTGCTGTACTTCACCCTCGGCAACTCCCAGGCGATGAAGGCGGCCTGGGTCGAGGACATCCTTGGGCTCACCCCGCCGATCGCCTTCCTGGTCGCCTCCCGGGTCCGCAACCGCAAGCCCAACGACCACTTCCCCTACGGCTACCACCGGGCCACGGCCATCGCCTACCTGTGCGCCTCGGTGGCCCTGCTCGGCCTGGGCGCGTTCATCCTCTACGACTCGGCCTCCAAGCTGATCATGTTCGAGCACCCGCCGATCGACCTGGTCAAGCCGTTCGGCGACCAGCCGGTGTGGCTGGGCTGGCTGATGCTGGGGGCGCTGGCCTACAGCGCCGTGCCCCAGGTGTTCCTGGGCCGGCTCAAGCAGCCGCTGGCCAAGGAGCTCAACGACAAGGTGCTGTTCGCCGACGCCGAGATGAACCGGGCCGACTGGATGACGGCGGGCGCGGCCATGGCCGGGGTGATCGGCATCGGGTTCGGCCTGTGGTGGGCCGACTCGGTGGCGGCCAGCATCATCTCGATCGACATCGTCCACGACGGCTACAAGAACCTGAAGGTCGCCGTCGGCGACCTGATGGACAAGGAGCCGACGCTGGTCGACGACACCCGGCCCGACCCGCTGCCGCTGTGGGTCAAGAACGAGCTCATGCTGATGGACTGGGTCAAGGACGCCGAGGTGCGGCTGCGCGAGGGCGGCCACGTGTTCATCGGGGAGGCCTTCGTGGTCCCGGTCGACAACGAGGACCTGGTCGGCAGGATCGAGCGGGCCAACCGGCACCTGCTCGACCTCGACTGGCGCCTGCACGAGCTGGTGATCGCCCCCGTCCCCGAGATCGAGCGGCCCGAGCCGGCCGGCGAGGGGAGCTGACCCGGCGCCTCAGCCGCCGGCGGCCTCCTTGAGCGCCGACATGGTGAACAGGGGGCGCAGCTCGACCCCGATCTCGGCCAGGTTGGCCGGGCCGCCGGCCTCCCGGTCGATCACGCACACGGCCACCGCGACCTCGGCCCCCTCGTCCCGGAGGGCGCGGCAGGAGTCGACCACGGCCCCGCCGGAGGTGACCACGTCCTCGACCACCACCAGCCGGCGCCCGGCCACCTCAAGGCCCTCGGCCAGGCGGCGGGTGCCGTAGGGCTTGGCCTGCTTGCGCACGAACCCGGCCGGCAGGCCGGTGACCTGCGACAGCATCGTCGCCAGGGGCACCCCGCCCAGCTCCAGCCCGGCCAGCCCGTCCGCCCCCTCGGGCAGCAGCCCGGCCATGGCCTCGGCCAGCTCGCGGAGCAGCCCGGGGTCGGACTCGAAGCGGTACTTGTCGAAGTACTCGCTGCTGGTCGCCCCCGAGCGGAGCACGAAGCTGCCCGTCAGGTGGGAGGTCCGGTAGACGCGACGGGCCAGGTCGGTGGCGCGTTCGGTGGTCATGGGCGGGGATCCTATGCGCGGCCGTAGACGGGGATGGCGGCCCCGCTGGTGGGGGCGGAGTCGTCGCTGCAGAGGAAGCGGATGACGGCGGCGACCTGGGTCGGCGGGACCCACCGGGAGGGGTCGGCGCCGGGCTGGGCGGCCCGGTTGGCCGGGGTGTCGATGACGCTGGGCAGGACGGCGTTGCAGCGGACGCCGTCGGCCTTGTACTCGACGGCGACGGCCTGGGCGAAGGCCAGCACGGCCGCCTTGGCGCTGACGTAGCCGCCGGCGCCGCGGAAGGGCGCCACCGCCGCCCGGGCCGACACGCAGACGACGGCCCCGCCGCCGGCGTCGACCAGGTGCGGCAGCACCGCCTGGGTGACCAGGTAGGTCGGGCGCAGGTTGAGGGTGAGCTGACGCTCGAACTGCTCCACCGGCGTCTCGTGGACCAGGCCGCCGGCGGCATAGCCGCCGACCAGGTTGACCAGGGCCCGCAGGGGGGCGCCGGCCCGGTCGGCGGCGGCGACGGCGACCGCCTCGGCCACGTCCGCCGGCTCGAACAGGTCGGTGGCCACCGGCTCGAGGCGTTCGTGCCCGACCAGGTCCTCGGGCGGCCGGCCCGACCGCGAGGTGGCCACCACCCGCCAGCCGTCGTCCAGGAACGCCGCCACCACCGCCGGCCCGAGCCCGCCGGTCGCTCCCGTGACCAGGACGGTGGACGTCATGAGGACGCCGCCGGGGCGGGCAGGCGGTGGCCTTCGGTGAGCCAGCCGCCGGTGTCCTCCTCGCCGAGGGCGCCGGTCAGGCCGCGGGCGGCGGCCCGCCGGCCGAGCACGACCACATAGGTCAGGAACCCGGCCTCGGCGACCACCCCGATCCCGACCCGCAGCCAGGTCGGCCAGGGCTGGCCGGTGACGAACCCCTCGATGGTGCCGGCGACCAGGAAGGCGGCGACCAGCCCGAGCACGATCACCACCGCCCGCCGGCCCTCGGAGGCCAGGGCCTGGAGCCGGGGCCGGTCTCCCGGGTCGATCAGCGTCCAGCCGAGGCGCAGCCCGGCCCCGCCGGCCACGAACACGCTGGTCAGCTCCAGCAGCCCGTGGGGCAGGATCAGGCCCCAGAACTTGGGCTGCTGGCCGACGGCCGCGAACAGCCCCGCGACCAGCCCCAGCATGGCGCCGTTCTGCACCAGCACGAACAGGGTGCCGACGCAGAAGAAGATGCCGAGGGCGAAGGCCTGGAAGGCGACCAGCACGTTGTTGGAGAACACCTGGGAGGCGAACTGGGCCGCCGGAGCCGAGGAGTAGTACTCCTCGAAGTCGCGGTTGACATAGGCCTCGCGGACGGCCGGCGGGGCGGCCGCCTCGACCGCGGTGGGCGAGTTGGCCAGCCACAGCCCGAAGCCGGCCGCCGGGAGCAGGGTGGCCAGGGTGGCCACGACCACGAACCAGCGGGCGTGCCACACCGCCGCCGGGAAGCTGACGGTGAAGAAGCGCCCGAAGGCCCGCAGGGTCCGGGGCCGGGTGCCGTAGACCACCGACCCGGCCCGGGCCACCAGCCCGCTCAGCTTGGCCGTCAGGGCCGGGTCGCGGTAGTAGGTCTGGGCGTAGGAGAGGTGGCCGGCGACCCGCTGGTAGAGTCGGACCAGCTCGTCGAGCTCGGCGGCGGAGAGGCGGCCGATCCCCCGCTGGGCCCTGCCGGTGAGCTCCGCCAGGCGGGTCCAGACGGGGCCGTTGGTCGCGATGTAGCGGTCGATGTCCACCGGCGCATTCTAGAGGGGACGCGGTCACCCATGGCGCAGGTCGAACCGGCCCGGATGGTCACGCCGGAGGCGGTGGCCCTCGAGTTCCGCACGGCCAACCTGGGCTCGCGCATCCTCGCCTACCTGGTCGACATGGCGGTGGTGGTCGCCGGCATCCTGGTCGGGCTGTTCGCGGTCGCCCTGCTCGGGCAGGCCAGCGACGTGGTCGTGCCCGACTGGGTGGCCCTCACGATCGTGCTGGTGCTGCTGCCGGCCTGGTGGCTCGGCTACTTCATCGCCTTCGAGACCCTGTGGCGGGGACGGACGCTGGGCAAGGCCGCCCTGGGGCTGCGGGTCGTGACCAGGGAGGGGGCGCCGGTCCGGTTCCGCCACGCGGCCATCCGGGGGCTGCTCGGGCTGGTCGACTTCTTCCTCTTCGGCGGCTTCGTCGCCGTCGTGTTCATCCTGTTCAGCAGGGACAACCAGCGGCTCGGGGACATGGTGGCGGGGACGCTGGTGCTGCGCGAGCGCAGCGCCCTGGCCGCCCCGGCGCCGGTCGACTTCACGCCGCCGCCGGGGCTGGAGCACTACGCCGCCACCCTCGACCCGAGCGGGGTCGGCACCGACGAGTACCAGGCGGTCAGGACGTTCCTGATCCGGGCGCCCAGCCTGCCCCCCGGTCCCCGCTCGGCCCTGGCCCTCCAGCTGGCCAGCCCGCTGGCGGCCCGCCTGCGCCCCCCACCCCCGCCCGGGGTCTCCCCCGAGCAGTACCTCCTCTGCGTGGCCGCCGCCTACCAGCAGCGCCAGCGCCTGGCCGCGGGCCGGGCCGGTGGGTCGGCCGGAGGGCCCGGGCCTGAAGGCGGTTCCGGGGGGCTGTGGACAACCGCCGGCGCCCCTCCCCCGGGTCGGCGAGGCTCCCCCACCGGGGGGGCCGAGTCGGCGGCTCCGGCGCCGGCGCCTGGACCGGCGCCGGAGGACGGGTTCGCTCCGCCTGGTTAGGTGCCTTCGGTCCAGGAGTGGAGGTACCTCTCCTGGGTGTCGGTCAGGGTGTCGATCTCGACGTCCATGGTGGCCAGCTTGACCCTGGCGACCTCGGCGTCGATCTCGGCCGGGACGTCGTGGACCCGGACCTCCAGGTCCTGCTGGCGCGACAGCCACTCCAGCGACAGCGACTGGTCGGCGAACGACATGTCCATGACCGCGGCCGGGTGGCCCTCGGCGGCGCCCAGGTTGACCAGGCGGCCCTCGGCGACCAGGTTGAGGCGGCGGCCGTCCTCCAGGGTGAACTCCTCGACGTTCTCGCGGACCCGGACCACGGAGGTGGCCAGGTCGGCCAGGGCGGCCTTGTCGATCTCGACGTCGAAGTGGCCGGAGTTGGCCAGCACGACCCCGTCCTTCATGACCTCGAAGTGCTCGCGCCGCATGACGTCGCGGTCACCGGTGACCGACACGATCACGTCGGCCTCGCGGGCCGCCTGGGCCATGGGCGCGACCTTGAAGCCCTCCATGGCCGCCTCGAGGGCGCGGATCGGGTCGACCTCGGTGACGATGACCTTGGCCCCGAGGCCGCGGGCGCGCATGGCCAGTCCCTTGCCGCAGTAGCCGAAGCCGGCGACCACGAAGTTCGTGCCGGCCAGGAGCAGGTTGGTGGCCCGCAGGATCCCGTCGATGGTCGACTGGCCGGTGCCGTAGCGGTTGTCGAACAGGTGCTTGGTCGGGGTGTCGTTGACGGCGATGATCGGGTAGGCGAGGGCGCCCTCCCGCTCCATCTGGCGCAGCCGGATGACCCCGGTGGTGGTCTCCTCGGTGCCGGCCCGGACCTCGGCCAGCTGGTCGCGCCGCCTGGTGTGCAGCAGGGTGACCAGGTCGCAGCCGTCGTCCATGGTGATGTTGGGGCGGGTGTCGAGGGCCGCCTCCAGGTGGGCGTAGTAGCCGTCGGTGTCGACCCCGCGGCGGGCGAAGGTGTCGATGCCGTAGTGCTCGACCAGCGCGGCCGCGGTGTCGTCCTGGGTCGACAGCGGGTTGGAGGCGCACAGCACCACGCTGGCGCCGCCGGCCTTGAGGGTGCGCATCAGGTTGGCGGTCTCGGTGGTCACGTGCAGGCAGGCCGCGACCTTGAGGCCTTCGAGGGGCCGCTCCTTCTCGAAGCGGGCGCGGATGTCGCGCAGCACCGGCATGTGCCGGTCGGCCCACTCGATGCGCAGGCGCCCCTCGTCGGCCAGGGCGAGGTCGGTCACGTCGTACGGCAAGGATCCTCCTCCGGTCGGGTGCCGCGTAAGGCTACCGGATCAGGCGGCGGCGGCAGGAAGCAGCGACAGCACCAGCTCCCGGAACCGGGGCCGGACCAGGGCCGCGACCTCGAGGACCTCGGCGTGGCTGGTCGGGGTGCCGCCGGGCCGGTGCACGTTGGTGATGGCCGAGATGGCGGCCACCCGCAGGCCGTGGGCGCGGGCGGCGATCACCTCGGGCACGGTCGACATGCCGACGGCGTCGGCGCCCCAGGCGCGGAACATGGCGATCTCGGCCGGGGTCTCGTAGGAGGGCCCGGCGGCGGCCAGGTACACGCCCTGGCGGACCGGGACGCCCTTGGCCTGGCCGGCCTCGACCGCCGCCGATCGAAGTTCCGGGTCGTAGGCGCCGGCCAGGTCGACGAAGTCGGGGGCGCCGCGCAGCGGGTTGTCGAACAGGAAGCTGATGTGGTCGGTGAGGACCATCAGGTCGGCCGGGTCGTAGTCGAGGTTGAGGCCGCCGGCGGCGTTGGTCGCCACCAGGGCGCGGCAGCCGACCTCGGCCGCGACCCGGGTCGCGAACGCGACCTCGGCCGCGCTGTAGCCCTCGTAGGTGTGGACCCGGCCGGCCAGGACGAGCACGGGCACGCCGGCCAGGCGGCCCGCGACCACCGCCCCGGCGTGCCCGGGGACCTTGGGCACGGGCATGCCGGGCACCTCGGCCGCCGGGACCCGGGTGGCGTCCTCGACCTCGTCGGCCAGCCCGCCCAGCCCCGACCCCAGCACCAGCGCCACCACCGGCCGCTCAGAGAGCCGAGGTTCCAGCGCCGCCGCCGCCACCCGCACCGCCTCCGGCACCGACGGCCGGTGCGGCTGCTCCCCCGCCGGCCCGGCCGCCACCTCCTCCGGGGTGTCGCTCACCGGGGGGCTCTGGCCTCGGCGGAGAGGGCCGCCTTGACCTCGTCGAGGGTGCGGATCGGGGTGGGGTCGACCCCGCGGGCGACGCCCAGGTAGGTGGAGGTGAAGTCGGCGAAGGCGGTCAGGCGGGCCAGGCGGGCCAGGGCCGGGCCCGGACCGGCGTCGTGGCCGACCGGGTCGGCGACCCCCAGGGCGGCGAGGACGGCCTCGATGCGGCGGCCGTCGCGGTCGTGCTCGCCGGCCTCGTCGCGCAGCAGGACCAGCTCGCGATCCGGGCCGAGGCCGCCCTCCAGGCCCATGACGTCGTTGTGGTTGACCTCCGGCAGGGGCCCGGACACGACCGAGACCTTGGCGTTCTCGTTGCACTGGGTGCGGAACCGGGTGGCCGCGACCGCCCCGACCTGGCCGCTGCCCCAGACGACGGGCAGCCGGTCCAGCAGCGCCACGGCGGCCTGCTTGGCCGGGTTGGCGGCCGTGGCCACCTCCGGGCCGAGGGCGGCCGCCTCCTCGTCGAGGACGTCGGCGGCGGCGCAGACCTGGTCGGTCACGGGCGGCAGCACCCCAGCCCCCTCGGCCGCCAGGCAGACCGGGACCAGCAGCGACCACAGGGCCGCCCGGGGCATGCGGCCGCCCTCGATCGCGACCAGGGGCGCCCCGCGGGACCGGGCCAGCTCGGCCAGGGCGCCGCCCGAGGTGACCGCGACCAGGCGGGCCCCGGCGGCCAGCCCCTGCTCGACCGCGGACAGCGTCTCGGCGGTGTTGCCCGAGTAGGAGACGGCCACCAGCAGCGTGCCCGGCCCCACGAACGCCGGCAGCCGGTCGCCCTTGACGGCCAGCACGGGCACGGGCGACTCCGGGAAGGCCACCGCGCTCAGCACGTCGCCGGCGATCCCGGAGCCGCCCATGCCGGCCACGACCACGACCTCGGGCAGGGGCCCGACCAGCGGCGCCGCCTGGGCGGCGCGCAGGGCGACCCGCGCCTGCCCGCCGGCGCCGGCGACCTCGGCGAGCATGGCGCCCGGGTCGCGCCGGGCCAGCTCGGCCGGGTCGTCGAGCACGGAGGGCCTGGAGTGGTCGCCCGTCGCCGCGCTCACGCCGGCGCCGTTCCCGGCTTCTCGGCCTCCTCGATCAGCATGACCGGGATGTCGTCGCGCACCGGGTAGCGGTAGCGGCACTCCCCCCGGCACTCGATGACCTGCTCGGCCTCCTTGTACTCGACCTCGCCGTGGCAGTTCGGGCAGGCGAGGATCTCCAGCAGCTTGGCGTCAAGGGGCATCGTCGGTTCCTCTCCTCGGGCCGTTCAGGCCGGCTCGCCGCCGACCGCCTCCAGCACCTCGTCGCGCACCCTGGCCATCTCGGCCTCGGTGGCGGCCTCGACGTTGAGCCGGAGCAGCGGCTCGGTGTTGCTCGGTCGCAGATTGAACCACCAATCGCCGCCCTCCACGGTCAGCCCGTCGGCGAAGTCGGCCCGGTCCGCCGGGTACCGCCCGGCCACGGCCTGGATGACCTGCCGGGGGTCGCCGGCGACGCGGCGGTTGACCTCTCCCGAGGCGGCGTAGCGGCGGTAGGGGGCGAGGACCTCGGACAGGGGCCGCCCGGCCCGCGAGAGGGCGTCAAGGGCGACCAGGGCGGCGACCAGCCCCGAGTCGGCCCGGTAGTTGTCGCGGAAGTAGTAGTGGCCCGAGTGCTCGCAGCCGAAGACGGCCCCGGTCTCGGCCATGACCCCCTTGATGAAGCTGTGGCCGACCCGGGTGCGCACCGGCACGCCGCCGGCCTCGCGGATCGTCTCGGGCACGACCCGCGAGCAGATCAGGTTGTAGAGCACGGTCGCGCCCGGCTCGCGCTCGCACATGAGCCGGGCCACCAGCGCCCCGACCAGGCTGGAGGGGACGGTCGCGCCCAGCTCGTCGACCAGGAACACCCGGTCGGCGTCGCCGTCGAAGGCCAGCCCGACGTCGGCCCCCTCGGCCACCACCCGGGCCTGGAGCTCCCGGAGGTTGTCGGGGTTGAGCGGGTCGGCCGGGTGGTTGGGGAAGCTGCCGTCGAGCTCGAAGTACATCGCCACCAGCTCGAACGGCAGGCCCCGGAAGACGGCCGGGACGACGTGGCCGGCCATGCCGTTGCCGGCGTCGGCGACCACCTTGAGCGGCCGCAGCGCGCCCAGGTCGGCGAAGCTGCGGACGTGGGCCGCGTAGCGTTCCAGCAGGTCGTCGGCCTGGCGTTCCTGGCCGCGGCGGCCGGCGGGGGCCGGCATGTCGCCGGTGGCCACCATCCGCTTGATGTCGGCCAGGCCCGACTCCTCCCCCACCGGCACCGCACCGGCCCGGCACAGCTTGAGGCCGTTGTAGCGGGCCGGGTTGTGGGAGGCGGTCAGCATGACCCCGGCGACGTCGAGGGCGCCGGAGACGTAGTAGAGCATGTCGGTCGAGCAGAGCCCGACCCGGAGCACGTCGGCCCCCTGGGCCATCGCCCCGGCGGCCACCGCGTCGGCCATCGGCTTGGACGACGGCCGCATGTCCTGCCCGATGGCCAGGGTCCCGGTCCCGGTCAGGGCCACGAACGCCCGCCCGATCCCCTCGGCCAGCTCCTCGTCCAGCTGGTCCGGGTAGACCCCGCGGACGTCGTAGGCCTTGAACACCTGGTCGAGGGCGGCGGGCACGGCAGCTCCTTGCGGCGGGTCCGGCGGTGGCTGGGGACGCCCGCGATTCTAGCCCCCGCCGGTCACGGCCCGCCGACCCGCCCCGGGCTCAGAACCGGCGTTCGCTGGCCAGCGAGAGGACCGGGTGGCTCGCAGGCCACCCGAACGGCTAGCACGTTCGCGACGCCCGCGGTAACTGTCAGGTTTCCCCTACCGGTTCCCGTGGGCGCCGGGGGGAAGGTAACGACGTCGGCGCTGCCGGTCAAGCATGTCGGCAGTATGGTTGGCACGTCCGCGAACCGGCCACGGAAGGAGCCTCTCCTGCCCCGCGCCCGCCATGGCCGCCGCCCGCCCCGGCCCCGCCTGCGCCTGCCCGTGGTGCAGCCGCCGGGGAGCGGCCGGGAGGCCTTCATGCGCCTGGTCGAGGAGGCCGTGGAGTCGATCCCCGAGCAGTTCCGGGACCGGCTGGCCAACGTCGACTTCGTCATCGAGGAGACCCCGCGGGGTGACGAGGTGCCCGGGGGGGAGCTGCTGCTCGGCCTCTACCAGGGCGTGCCCCTGACCGAGCGGGGCGCCGGCTACTTCGGGGTCCTGCCCGACCGGATCGTGCTGTTCCGCCGGCCCATCGAGGCCCGGGCGCGCTCCGACGCCGAGCTGGCCGAGCTGGTCCGCGAGGTCGTGATCCACGAGGTCGCCCACTACTTCGGCATCGACGACGACCGCCTGGACGAGCTCGGCTGGTAGGCGCCGGGCTCAGGGGGCGGCGGCGGGGCCCGGGGTGATGGGACCGCCGGCGGGGAGGCCGCCGATGGCCGAGCCGGGGACGATCGGGCCGCCGTTCAGCGGCGTCACCACCAGCCCGGCCGAGGCTGCCTGGACGACCAGGTTCTCGACGTCGGCGGGCGCCTTCTGGACGGTGACCCGGCCGGCCGGGACCGGCACCGCCTCGCCGGCGCCGGCGCCGCCGGTGAGGTCGCCCAGGCGGGCCTCCAGCCGGCCGCCGGACAGGTTGGCCAGGACGAGGTCGCCCGCGGGCGCGCCCGGGACCAGCCAGCCGCGTTCCGGCTGGCCCGTGCCCAGGTCGATGCGCGAGCTGCCCCCGTCGGCGTCGCCCTTGGTGACCCGCAGGGCGGCCACGAACGGCGCCCCGTTGACGGAGCGGACCTGGACGGCGTACGGCCCCTTGACGTCAAGGGCGGGGATGGCCAGCTCGGCGG
This sequence comes from Actinomycetota bacterium, assembly GCA_036280995.1. Classification (NCBI taxonomy): domain Bacteria; kingdom Bacillati; phylum Actinomycetota; species Actinomycetota bacterium. The sequence goes on from DASUPQ010000095.1 coordinate 22,385, forward strand.
TGCCGCCGTTGGCGATCGGCTCCCCGAACTCGCCCTCCGGCCGGAAGGTGTCCTTCTCCGTGGTGATCTGGAGGTCCACCTTGAGCTGGGTCGAGTTGGGGTTGGTGACCAGCACCTGGGCCTGGTTGCCGCCGCCGCTCACCCCGCCCGCGAACGACCACACCGGCTTGGCCGTGCCCTGGGCGGGCAGGAGGGTCGGGGACCTGCCGGAGCTGCTCACGGCCGCGCCGACGACCACCCGTCCGGCCCGGGCGACCACCTCGATCGCGGGCTTGAGCCCGGCCGGGGCGTCGTCGCCGAGCTGGCGCACCAGCGTCCCCCCCGCCGGGACGAAGATCTCGCGGCCCTCGTCGGACCGGATCGAGCCGGAGGTCAGGTGGGGTACCAGGTCGACGGTGGCCGGCTGGCTGTCGGGGTTGGCGATGATCACCTCGGTCTTGCTCCCGAAGCGGGTGTCGGAGGCCGGCAGCCACCAGCGGTTGCCCGGGCCAGGGGCGCAGCCGAGGCCGGGGGCGCTGACCACGACCGGGGCGCTGAACGCCTCCACCTGCACGAACGCGGGCTTGGTGGGCTTCAGCGTCAGCTCCTGGGTCTTGCCCCCGGCCAGCTCCGAGGTCTTGGGGGCGGCCTTCTGCTCGTTCTCGCGGACCAGGGTGCGCAGCGAGGCGGTCCCGCTGCCGACGTTGGCCACGGTCACCGCCGTGGACTGGCCGGGGAGCAGCGGGCAGACCCAGCGGGCCGAGTAGGGGTCGGCGGCGGCCGGGGTGGCCGGCGGCCGGACCGCCGGGAGGGCATTGGCCGCGAAGACCAGCACCGCCACCACCGCGACCAGCGCCCCGGCCAGGCCGAGGGTGGACCCGCGCAGGTCCTCGAGCTTGGGGGGGCGCAGCTGGGGCGCCTTGAGGGCCGGGGCCTTCAGCGACGAGGCCTTGAGCGACGGGCGCCGCCTCGGCTCGCCGGCGTCCCCGCGGTCCGGT
>DASUPQ010000096.1 GCA_036280995.1 Actinomycetota bacterium
CGGCGGTGACGGCGCAGGTGGACCTCGCCCCCTACCAGGAGTGGGCCGAACGACCGGTGAAGCCGATCGAACAGGCCAGTGCGTCAGAGGTCCTCAATACCCTGGTCGAGATCGTCACCGCCGAAGGTCCGATGAACGCCGAATGGGCATACCGCCGGTACGTCAAGGCGTCCGGCAAGGAGCGGCTCGGATCGAACGTAAAGACCACCCTCAATCGGATCATGTACGACGCCGTCCGGCGCGGGCACAGGACTCCGGACATAGACCGAGGCGTTGATCGGCTGTATGCCGTTTGACCTGCGGGTTTGTGGCGTGTCGAGTTGAGTCTGGCCGAAATTCACGCGATAATTGTTGTGTGATTATTCAGGTCTTGTCGGTGATGGCAGCATGACCACCATGACGGCCCAGCTGCCCCTGCGGGTGACCCCCGCGCCGGCCGTGGCGATCGGGCTCGCGGTGGGCCTGGTCGAGGACGCCGACGGCGGCCGGGTGTTCATCAACGGGCAGCTGTGCTTCGCCTGGGACGCCGGGGACGCGGCCACCCGCCGACTGGCGGCGGTGCAACTGGTGCGGATCAAGGCGGCCAAGGGGTACGAGGTGGCGGCCGGGTTCGGGGTGGACGAGTTCACGCTGTACCGCTGGGGGCAGGCCCTTTCCGAGGGTGGCCCGGCGGCGCTGGTGCCGAGCCGGCGTGGACCGAAGGGCCCGTCCAAGCTCACCGACGCGTTGGTCGCGGAGATCGTCGAGCGCCGCGCGGCCGGGCAGGGCATCGCCGAGGTCGCCGCCGCGGTCGGGGTTTCGGCGCGCAGCGTGTCGGCCGCGGCGGCCCGCGCCCGGGCCGAGGCGGGCAGCGGCGCGGCCGGTTCCAGCGATGACACCGCGGCCGGTTCCACCGAGGCCGCGGCCGGTTCCACCGGCGAGGCGGTTTCGAACGGTTCCACGAGCGAGGCGGTTTCGGACACCGACCCGGACATCGACGGTGCGGTGGTCGATTCCATTGAGGTCGCGGCCGGTTCCACCGGCGAGGCGGTTTCGGACGCCGACCCGGAGGTCGGCGCTGTCGTGGTCGATTCCGCCGACGAGGCCGCGGCCGGTTCCACGAGCGAGGCGGTTTCGGACGCCTCCCCGGACATCGACGGTGTCATGGCCGGTTCCGCCGGCGCCGACGCGGACCTCGACGACGTCGACGCCGCCGACGCCGGAGGGGTTGAGATCGGCGTCGGCGCGGCGGGTTTGGCCGGTGACGCCGGCGCCGGTGAGGCCCTGGTGCCGGTTTTGCCCGGTCCGGTGGACCGTTCGCTGGAGCGGGTCGCGGCCCGGTGGGGGCTGTTGCCGTACGCGCCGCCGGTGTTCGCGCCGGCCGCCAGGGTGCCGTTGGCCGGGCTGTTCCTGGCGGTGCCCGCGCTGGCGGCGACCGGACTGCTGGAGGGCGCCCGGCAGGTGTACGGCGGTGTCCCGTACGGCTTCTACGGTTTGGACGCCGTGTTGTGCGAGGCGGTGCTCCGGGCGTTGCTCGGCGAGCCGCGGGCCGAGGGCGCCACCCGGGTCAACCCGACCGATCTGGGTCGGGTGCTGGGCCTGGACCGGGCCCCGGAGGTCAAGACGGTGCGCCGCAAGATGGGCTTGCTGGCCGCCCGCGGGAAGGCCGCCGAGTTGTTGTCCGTGCAGGCCCGCCGGCACGCGGCCGAGCACCAGGAGGCGATGAGCGTGCTGTACGTGGACGGGCATGTGCGGACCTACCACGGCACCCGCAGGATCCAGAAGACGCACGCGCCCCGGCTGCGGTTCCCGGCCCCGGCCACCGTGGAGACCTGGATCGCCGACGCGCACGGGGCGCCGGTGTGGGTGGTGATGGCCGAGCCCGGCGCATCGCTGGCCTCCGAGATCCGCCGACTGCTGCCCGAGATCCGCGGCATCGTGGGCGACGACCGTCGCGTGCTGGTCGGCTTCGACCGCGGCGGCTGGTCCCCCACCCTTTTCCAGGAGATGATCGCGGCCGGGTTCGACGTGTTGACCTGGCGCAAGGGACCCACCCAAGACGTGGCCGCCGAGTTGTTCGCCGAGCACACCCACACCGACGAGCACGGCGTCAAACGCACATTCGAGTTGGCCGACACCACCGTGGCGATCCCGCTGGACGAGCACGATCCCGACGCCGGCACGGTGACGCTGCGGCAGGTCAGCAAGCTCGATCCGAGAACCGGCCGACAGGTGCACATCCTGACCTCGCGCACCGACCTGACCGCCGCCCAGGTGTGCTTCCGGATGGGTGCCCGCTGGCGGGAAGAGAACTACTTCCGCTACGGGCGGATGCATTTCGCGTTGGACTCGCACGACAGCTACGCGGTCACCGACGACGACCCGGACCGGTCGGTGCCGAACCCGGCCAAGCGCAAGGCCCACCAGGCGGTGCAGGCCGCCCGGGCCCGGCTGGCCCGCGCCGAAACCCGCCGGGACGAACAGCTGCTGGCACTGCGGTCCCCGACGCCCGGCGTCACCACCGTCATCACCAACCAGACCATCAACCAGATCACCGCGCCGGTCCACGCCGCCCGCGCCGAACTGGACGCCGCCGCCGCGGCGCACCGCGCCACCCCGACCCGGCTGCCCCTGGGCCAGGTCCGCCCCGGCCAGCAGGTCCTGGAGACCGAAACGAAGCTGCTCACCCATGCCATCCGGATGGCCGCGTTCAACACCCAAACCATGCTGGCCCGAACCATCACCACAGCAACCGGCTACCGCAAGGCCGGAAACGAGGCCCATGCCCTGGTCCGCACCGCCCTGGCCGGCACCGGCGACATCCGCCCGGCCCCCGGCACGCTGCACATCCGCCTCGACCCGATGCACACGCCCCGGGCCACGGCCGCCCTCGCCCAGCTGTGCACGGCCCTCAACGACACCGCCGCGGTGTTCCCCGGCACCGACCTAGAAATGCACTATTCGGTCAAACCGCACCGCTGACCCGCCGCTGACCTCACATCAACTATTGCGCTATGTCCGGAGCCCTGACATCGGGATCCGACACGATTCTCCCCCCCCGCTTGACTCGACCGGACTGTGACGTAGGAGCCACCAGGCCGGCCCCCCTCGCACCACGATGACGGGATGCGACGGATT
>DASUPQ010000097.1 GCA_036280995.1 Actinomycetota bacterium
TGATCGCGCTGGAGGGCGCCGGCAATGGCGTCACCAGCAACTGCATCAACCCCGGATACGTCCGCACACCGTTGGTCGAGCAGCAGATCGCCGACCAGGCCGCGGTGCACGGCTTGCCCGAGGACGAGGTGCTGGCCAAGATCATCCTGACGTCGTCGCCAGTCAAACGGCTCATCGAGCCGGCCGAGGTGGCCGCGGCGGCGGCGTTCCTGTGCTCGCCCGCGTGCGACTCGATGACGGGTTCTGACCTGGTGCTCGACGGCGGCTGGGGGGCCCGCTGACCGCGCCACGCACCATCGGCCCGGCCGCCGAGGCGCCGGGCGTCGAGTCGACCACGTTGGGCAGTGGGCGGCACCTGGGCGTGGCCGAGGGGGTCGCGCACCTGCTGGACCTGCTGGCGCGGGACGCGTCAGCGGTCGAGTTCGAACGGCCGGTCGTCGACGCCCGTTCGGTCGGGCTGCCCGCCGCCGACATCGACGCTCTGGAGCGGGCCAAGCAGGTCGCGCTGGGCGTGCGTGACCAGTTGCAGGCGCACCGGCGGCGGGAGGCGGAGCTGGCCGCGCTGTTCCAGACCGCGTCCGACCTGGCCGCGCTGACCAGCGTCGACGACGTTCTCGCGGCGATCGTGCGGCGGGCCAGGGCCCTGCTCGGCCGGGACATCGCGTACCTGTGCCTGAACGACGACGAGCGCGGCGACACCTATATGCGGGTCACCGACGGGTCGGTGTCCGCCGAGTTCCAGGCGGTGCGGCTGCCCTTGGGCGGTGGTCTCGGTGGCCTGGTGGCCCAGCAGGGGGTGCCGATCGCCTCGGCGGACTACTTCAACGACCACAGGTTCCGGCACCTGGGCAACATCGATTCGGCGGTGCATTCGGAGGGGCTGGTGTCCATCCTCGGGGTTCCGCTCAAGCGGGGCGCCCAGGTGATCGGCGTGCTGTTCGCGGCCGACCGGCGGCGCCGCGCCTTCTCCCGGGACGAGGTCGCCCTGCTGTCCTCGCTGGCGGCGCACGCCGCCGTGGCCCTGGACAATGCTCGGCTGTTGACCGAGACCCGTTCCGCGCTGATCAGTCTCGAGCAGGCCAACGATTCGCTGCGGGAGCAGAGCAAGGACGTGGAGCTGGCCGTGGTGGCCCACGATCGGCTGGCGGAGCTGGTGCTCCGTGGCGGCGGGGTCGCCGAGGTGGCCGCCGAACTGGCCGAGGTGCTCGGCGGATCGGTCGAGTTGCAGGGACCGTCCGAGATGTCGACCCCGCTCGAGCCCGGCCAGTCGGCCGTTCCGGTGGCCACCGGCTCCGAGCTCCTTGGTCGGCTGGTGCTGACCCGGGAGGGTCAGGCGCGGCCGGCCGACATGCGGGTGCTGGAGCGTGGCGCGGTGGTGACCGCGCTGCTGCTCCTGTTCAACCGGCACCTGGCCGAGATGGCCAACCGCGGGCGACGCGACCTGCTCGAGGACCTGCTCAACGGTTCGGTCACCGACTCCGGCGAGATCGGCGCGCGGGCCGCCCATCTGGACGCCGACCTGACCGGTGACCTGGTCGTCGTGGTCTGCGCGGTGCCGCGTCACCGGGTCGACTCGGAACAGGCTGCCGCGTTCTACGCCGGCCGGCAGCGCGGACTGTCGGCCCGGCTGGACGGGCACCTGGTGCTGCTGGTGCCCGGGACCGATCCCGGGGCGTCGGCCAGGGAGGCGGCGGCCGGCCTGAGCCGGGTGCTCGGAGGACCGGTCACCGCCGCCGGCGAACAGGTCGTCAACGGGCCGTCCCGGGGTGACGCGCTGCGCCGCGCGCACCGGTCCGCGCGGCAGGGGCTGGCCGCCATGCTCGCGCTCGGCCGGGAGGGCCAGGGAGCGACCACCGCGGACCTGGGATTCATCGGCGTGCTCCTGTCCGCCGGTGACTCCGGACGGCACTTCGTCCAGGACACCCTCGGGCCGGTGCTCGACTACGACACCGCCCGGGGCTCCGACCTGGCAGCGACCCTGGACGCCTGGTTCGGCGAGGGTGGCCATCTGGGCCGGACCGCCACCGCACTGCACGTGCACCCGAACACGGTGGGGCAGAGGCTTTCCCGCGTGGCCACCCTGCTGGGGGACGACTGGTCCTCCCCGGACCGGGCCCTGCAGGTCCAGCT
>DASUPQ010000098.1 GCA_036280995.1 Actinomycetota bacterium
GGATCGCCGTCACCGTGCGCCTCGACAACCCGGCCCGGCTGGAGACGGGCGTGCTGCTGCTCGAGGACCGCCTCCCCTACCAGCTCGGCCCCGGGGCCCGCTTCGTCGTCCCCGGGATCCCCGGGGGTGACCGGGAGCTGCTCCACTACGAGCTGCGGGCGGCGTCCCGGGGCCGCTACTCGATCGGGCCGCTGGCCGTCCGCCTGGCCGACCCGTTCGGGCTGGCCCAGGTCACCTCGGAGCTGGCCGGCACCTCGGACGTGATCGTCCACCCGCGGGTCGAGCCGCTGACCCCGCCCGGCCTGGGCGGGGAGCTGGCCTCGTCGGCCGCGACCAAGGTCCGCTACCTGTTCTCCCAGGGCGACGAGTTCTACACCACCCGCGAGTACCGCGACGGCGACGACCTGCGCAAGGTCCACTGGCGGTCGTCGGCCAAGCGGGGCCAGCTCATGATCCGCCAGGAGGAGCGTCCCTGGCAGGCCAGGGCCGTGATCGCCATCGACCTGCGCCTGGCCGCCCACCGCGGCCAGGGGGGCCGGGCCTCGTTCGAGCGGGCGGTGTCGGCGGCCGCCTCGATCGCCCTGCGCCTGGGCCGCTCCGGCTACGAGCTCGCCCTGGTGGCCGACGACGGGCGAAGGGTGAGCCCGGCCGGCCTGGCCGACCAGGCCACGGCCGTGCTCGACTTCCTGGCCAGCGTCGAGCCGACCTCGACCCCGTCGCTGGTGCCGATGGCCAACCAGCTGGCCCGGACGGCCGGCGAGGGGCTGCTGGTGGCCGTGCTCGGCGTCCCCTCCTCCGACGAGGCGGCCGCCCTGGCCCGCTGCCGGCTCGGCTTCGGCGGCGCCCTCGGCCTGCTGGTCCGCACCGACAGCTGGCTGGGGCTGGCCGCCCGCGAGGTGGCCGCCGCCGACGCCCAGGCGGCCGGCATCGCCACCCTGCTCGACCGGGCCGGGTGGCGGACCGCGATGCTCTCCCGAACCCAACCCCTGGACGACCCATGGCGACGACTGACAGCGCCCCTGGGGCGCGCAACACTGACTACGCACAGGCGCTAGCGCTGGCCGGCCTGCTGGCCGGCGCCTCGCTGTCGCTCAGCCGGCTGTACGCCGGCAACTCCTGGCTGGTCCCGACCTGGCTGACCATGGCCGCCGCCCTCGGCCTGGCCGCGCTGCTGCGCCGCCTGGGCGTCGGCCAGGTGCTGTCGCTGGCCGCGATGGGGGCCGGCTTCCTGGTCGTCGGCGGGATCCTGCTCTTCCCGGACACGCTGCTGCTGGTCGTCCCCACCGGCGAGACGCTGTCGGCGATGGCCACGGCGGCCTCGACGGGGCTGGCCGAGGTCAGCGAGCAGGCGGCCCCGGTCCAGGTGACGACCGGGTTCCTGCTGCTCACCTGCGCCGGCGCCTGGGCGGTGGCCACCGCCGCCGACGGGCTCGCCTTCCGGGCCCGCCAGCCGCTGCTGGCCCTGGTCCCCGCCCTGGGGCTGTTCGTGTTCCCGGCCGTCATCCGGCCCACCAGCCCCGCCTGGTACACGGCCTGGTTCCTGGGTGGGGCGGCCGGGATGCTGCTGTTCGAGGGGCGGGCGCGGCTGGCCACCTGGGGCCGCTGGGTGTCGCACGCCCGCAGCCGGCCCGGGGCGGGCTGGCGGCTGCCGATGACCCCGGCCGCCCAGACCGGCCGCTGGCTGGCCCTGGCCGCCGGGCTGTGCGCCCTCACCGTGCCCTGGCTGCTGCCCGGCTACGGCCAGCAGGCCGTGCTCGACCTCAAGGAGAGCACCGGCTCCGACACCGGCATCGCCCTCAACCCGTTCGTGTCGCTGCGGACCCGGCTGACCGCCCCGGAGAACGTCCCCGTGTTCCGGGCCCGGAGCACCGGGCGTGAGCGCTGGCGGCTGATGGTCTACGACCGCTTCGACGGCACCGACTTCGCCGCCTCCAGCGACCCCCGGGCCGGCCTGGTCGAGTTCCAGGGCCCGATCCCGGGCCAGCAGGACCCGGACCTGCCGGTGACCCAGGTCCGCCAGGAGGTCGAGATCCAGGAGCTGGGCTCGTTCTGGCTGCCGGCGGTGACCAACCCGGTCCAGGTCGAGGCCGGCCGGCCGGTGCTGGCGAATGAGACCTTCGCCAGCCTGACCCTCAACCGGCGGCTCCGGGAGGGGTTCACCTACACCGTCGTCTCCCAGGTCCCCGACATCCAGGCCGGCGACCTGGACGGGCCCGTGGACTACGACGACTACCCGGCGATGAAGCCCTACACCGAGACGGGCACCCTCGACCGGGACGTGCGGGCCATCGCCCAGGCCGTGGTCGAGGGCAAGAACGCCGACACCCCCTTCGAGCAGGCCCTGGCCATCCAGGACTACCTGCGCGGCAAGGAGTTCCGCTACAACCTGGACGTGCCCGCGCTGTCGGCCCCCGGCGCCAACCAGCTGCGGCGCTTCCTGACCGAGGTCCGCGAGGGCTACTGCGAGCAGTTCGCCATCGCCATGGCCATGATGGCCCGCCAGGTCGGCGTCCCCTCGCGGGTGGCCGTCGGCTTCACCTCCGGCGAGATCGTCGACAACACCTGGCTCCAGGTCACCACCCACGACGCCCACGCCTGGCCGGAGCTGTGGTTCCCGGAGGCCGGCTGGGTGCCGTTCGAGCCGACCCCGAGGGCCGACGGCACGGTCACGCTCCCCATCTACACCACCCCGGCCGGCCGGGTGCCGGCCGACGCGGAGGGCGAGGCCGCCCAGCCGGACACCACCACCCCGGAGCAGCAGCCCACCCCCAACCCGCAGGCGCCCGAGCCCGACGTGCCCGGCGAGTCCGACCCGCTGGCCGGCGCCGGCGCCGACCAGGGCTGGCTGGAGCGCCCGCTGGTCCGGGCCGGCCTGGCCGTGGCCCTGCTGGTCCTG
>DASUPQ010000099.1 GCA_036280995.1 Actinomycetota bacterium
GAGATCCTCGACCAGGACCGGGTCGGCGGGCGGAGCCTCGGCCACCGGGCCGTCGCCGAATCCGGCGGCAAACCCGAACCCGGCGGCGCCGCCGCCGTCCACGGCGCCGGTCGGCTCGGGCTCGTCCGCCCAGCGCTTGGACGGCCACACCACCCCAAGGGTCCCGACCCGGGCGGCCTGGCCCCCGCCCCGGGCGAGCAGGTCCGGGACCTGCTGGAAGTAGAGCTGGTAGAGCCGGCGGGCCTGACGGAAGTCGCTGTTCCAGCCGTGGGCGAACACGAACAGGTCGGTCAGGTCCTTGCCCGGCAGCTCGGCCAGCAGGGCGTCGACCCCGGCCTGGTCGGGCTTGCCCTTCTCGTCGAAGCCGACCTCCCAGTGAGGCTGGCCGGCGATCTCGCTCGCCATGGTTGGCTCCTCTCAGATCGATTGGATGGCGCGCATCAGGTCGACCAGGCCGTGGCCCTCGAAGTAGCGCTCGCGGCCCAGGGAGGTGGCCGACTCGCAGAAGATCCGCTTGACCTCGTCGGGGCGGCCGATGAACTCCCGCCGGATGGACAGGAAGTTGGCCACCGCCCCCGACACGTGGGGGGCGGCCATGCTGGTCCCGGAGTCCTCGACGTACACCGCCGTCTTCTCGGGCGAGGGCGGCTGCCGGCCGGGGAAGGCACTGGCCAGCGCCTTGCCGGCGGCGCACGAGGTGATGCGCTCGCCGGGGGCGACCAGCTCCGGCTTGAGCCGGCCGTCGCCGGTGGGGCCCTTGGAGGAGAAGTACGACACCCCGTAGGTGTGGGGCATGTCCCGGTGGGTGGCGCCGACGGTGATGGCCAGGGCGGCGTTGCCGGGGTCGTTGATCGTCATGGTCAGCCCGACGTTGGTGTGGCGGGCCAGGGCGGTGAGGCTGCCGTAGCCGGTGTTGCCGGCGGCCACCACCACCACCACCCCGGAGCGGACGAGGCGGTCGACCTCGGCGCAGATGGGGCTCTGGCCGCAGGCGAACCACTTGGGGTCGAACTCGTAGCCAAGGCTCAGGTTGACCCCGTGGACCCGCAGCAGCTTGCCGTAGCCGTTGATGTCCTTGCGCACGTACTCCAGCGCCCGGACCACGTTCATGGACCGGCCGTCGCCCCGCTCGTCCAGGACCTTGAGGCTGACCAGCTTGGTCGCCCGGGCGATCCCGGCCAGCATCTCGGGCGGCTTGACCTCGCGGTCCTGGACCTTGGGGGTCTCGGGGCGGGCCGGGTCGAAGACCCGCTCGACCACCTTGAGGTCGGCGCCCCGCGGCATGCGGGCCGGCAGGCCGCCGGCGATGATGCCGGCGACGTGGGTGCCGTGGCCGTACTTGTCGACCAGGGCGCCGCCGAGGGCCGGCTCGCCGCTCATGGTGAAGTCGCGGTGGAGGCCGGCGACCTCCCCCTTGAGGGTGTTGTAGCGGCGGAAGTGGTGGTGGTGCTCGTCGATGCCGGAGTCCAGCACCGCCCAGGTGATGCCGCGGCCGGTGGCGTCGAAGGAGCGCCTGGCCGCGTCCGCCTTGACGGTGGCGCAGGAGAGGTCGATCAGGGGGCGGACCGGGAAGTCGGGCCAGACCCGGTAGATGGCCCGCCGCGCGGGGTCCTCCTGGCGCTGGTCCTCCTCGACCAGGTCCAGCAGCGCCGCCTCGGTCAGCTCGCAGCGGTAGTAGGTGTCGGCCACCCGGTCGGGCTCGGGGGCGCCGGGGAGGGCGTCCCGGTACTGGGCGATGAACTGGTCGGCGGCGCCCTGGAGCCCGTTGCGGTGGCGCAGGTTGAGCTCGACCACCACCGGGATGGGGGCCTCGGGGCTGGGGTCGAAGCCGATCCGCTCCCGCTCGTCGGGGTCCATCAGGGCGTCGGAGACAATCGCCCGCTGGACCAGCGGCTGGTCCCGCCGGCGCGGCTGCTGCGGCGCCGTCGGTTCGGGGTCGGGGGGTGTGCGGGGGGCTCCGCCCCCCGCATCTGTGGGCTCGTCGGGCATGGGTCCTCCAGCGATGGTCAGGGCCGCAGGGTGGCGTCGAAGGGGATGATTCTGGCACCGACCCCGACGGCGACGGTGAGCCGCGGCACCGGCCGGGTCGGGCAGCTGAGCACGATCCCCTGGACGAGCTGCTGGCCCATGTCCTCGCCCAGCAGCGACGCGCGCGCGCACAGGACCCGGTCGCCGGCGCGCAGCTCGGCGCCGAGGGGCAGGTACTGGCCGGGGACGCCCCGGAAGCCCGAGGAGGCGTCGACCACGACCACCGCCCGCCCGTCGCGCACGAACGCCGAGGTCACCCGGAGCTGGAGGTCGGTCCCGAGGACCCGGGCCGAGTCGAGGTCCGGCCGGACGGCGTCGTCCTGGCCGGGGTCGATGGTCCGCATCTGCGGGCCGGCCGGCCAGGCCCCGGAGGTGTCCAGGGCGATCGTCCGGTCGCGGGCCCGGACGGCCACCACGCCGCTCAGGTCGATCCGGGCCAGCGACGACAGCCGGGGGGCGGGCCCGGTGACGACCCGGTAGAGGCCGGGGTCGCCGTCGACGGGCCGGACCGGGACGCCGCCCTCGCGGCTGAACTGCCGCTGCTCGACCCCGGCGTACACCCCGCCGCCGGAGTCGAGCAGCCGCAGCCCCCGCAGGGCGAGGACCCGCTGGTCGGCGGGTACGCCCTGGACCCGGAAGCTGATCGAGGCGACCGTCTCACGCTGTTCGGTGGCCACCCGGCTGGCCTCGACGGCGGTCACGGTCACGCCGCCGGCCCGGGCCGTCCAGCCCAGCTTGCGCCGGTTGGCGCCCGGTTCGGGGACGGTGGTCGAGGTCGTCGGGGCGGCGGTGGCCGCCGGGGCGGCCGGGCGGGCGACGCTGCGGCCGGCCCCGAAGGCCAGGGCGGCCACGACCACGGTGGCCGCGGCTAGGGCGATCCACCGCCGCGACCGCGGGGGCGGGCCCGGGGGCTCGGTGGGGGGCGGCTCCGGCGGACGCTCGGCAGGCGTGGCGGCGTCCTCCAGGGTGGCCAGCGGGGTGCCGCAGACCGGGCAGTCGGTCTCGCCGGGGCGGACGGCGTCGCAGCGGGGGCACCAGGCGCGCATCAGCCGCTCCCCTGGCGCAGGGCCCAGGTGCCCCGCACGACCTGCTCGGCCTGGGCCCGGACGATGACCTCGAAGGGCATCGGCTCGTCGCCGTCGCCGAAGCGGCTGATGGCCAGGATGTCGGCCGCGATCGAGATGACGGCGGTCCCGCCGGACCCGTCCATCCAGGCCGGCAGGTCGGAGATGCCGCCCCTGACCAGGACCCGCCGGCGCGACGGGTTGAGGGTGGTCTGCTCGACCCGGTCGAGCGCCTCCACCGTGACCAGCACCCGGCCGCGGCGGTAGGCGGAGCCGACCACCCGCAGGGTGGTGCAGTCCACGCAGGCCACCTGCAGCTCGCAGCCGGGGCAGCCGCGGCGGCCGGCGACCCAGCCGCTGTCGTCCTCGTTGTCGCCCGAGCGGCGCTGCAGCTCGGGGTCGTGGAGGGAGCCGGCCAGCTGGTCCCGGATCGTCCGGCCCACCGTCAGCCCGCCCAGCTCGACGGCGGCCACGGCCTCCAGCTCGACCGGCCGGTCGAGCACCACCTCGGTGTCGATGCCGCTGCCGACCCCCGGCCGGTTGCTGGAGGTGGCGATCCGGGGCTGCTCCCCGCCGAGCAGCAGGTCGTTGCCGGCGGCGTCGAGGATCCGGAGCCGGTCAAGGGCGCTGACCTCGCGGCCCCGGGGCACCCCGTCGACGTGCAGCTCCAGGCGGCTGAAGCCGGTGCCGACGGTGAGGCTGCGGAGCGCGACCGTGATCCCGCCGGCCCGCGCCTCCCAGCCGTCGAAGTCGCGGCGGCCGGCCTCGGGACCGTCGTCGGCCAGGCCGGGCCCGGTGCTGGCTGTCGCCGCCGCGGTCGAGGGGGTGGTCCGGGTCACCCGCCCGGCGGCGAACGCGCCGGCCACCACGGCCAGGACCAGCAGGCCGACCCCGGCCGCGCCGGCCGCCGGCCGCAGCGCCCGCAGCCGCCTGGCGACCTGGTCGGCCCGCCCGGGCTGGGGCTGGCCGGGCCAGGCCGGCACGGCCAGCAGCTCGCGGCCGCAGGCCACACAGGACGTCCCCGGCCGGGCCTCCCGGACCTCGTCGCAGCGCGGGCACCACGCCTGCCTGCCCCCGCCCATGGCGATCTAGCTCACGATCTTGAGGTCGCGCGAGGTGGTGTTGAGGCGGCGGCCGCCGTCCTCGGTGCAGACGACGATGTCCTCGATCCTGGCCCCGTAGCGGCCCTCCAGGTAGATCCCAGGCTCGACCGAGAAGGCCATGCCGGGCTCCAGCGGCAGCTCGTTGCCGGCGACGATGTAGGGGGCCTCGTGCTCCTCCAGGCCGATGCCGTGCCCGGTGCGGTGCAGGAAGGCGTCGCCGTGGCCGCCGTCGCGGATCGGGTCGCGGCAGGCGGCGTCGAGCTGGGCGGCCGTGATCCCGGGGCGGACGGCGGCGCAGCCGGCCTCCTGGGCGGCCCGCAGCAGCCCGTACAGCTCCTCGAACCCGGGGGGCGGCTCGCCCACGACCAGGGTGCGGGTGGTGTCCGAGCAGTAGCCGTCGAGGCGCCCGCCGATGTCCACCACCACCGGGTCGCCGGGCTGGATGACCCGTCCGGTGGCCCCGTGGTGGGGGCTGGCCGCGTTGGGGCCGGAGGCGACGATGCCGAAGCAGAACGTGTCGTGGGTGGCGCGGATCGCCTCCTCGACGTCCCTGGCCAGGTCCTGCTCGCTGCGCCCGGCCCAGCGCAGCTCGCCCAGGCCCTCGACCACCCCGTCGATGGCCGCCGCCACCCTGGCCAGGGCGGCCAGCTCCTCGGGGTCCTTGCGCATCCGCAGCTCGCCGGTGACGGCCGAGGCGGAGGTGAACCGGGCCGAGGGAAGGGCCTCCTGGAGCCGCAGCAGGAACATGCTCCACAGCTGGTCACCGACGCCCAGCCGTCCGCCGGTGGCACCCGCCGAGGCCAGCGTGTCGGCCACCAGCGCGACCGGGTCGTCGGTCTCCTGCCAGGCGGCCACCTCGACCTCGAGGTCGCCCAGCTGGCCGTGGGCCAGGGGCGCCTCAAGGGCCGGCACCACCAGCCGGGCCTCGCCGGCCGCGGGCACGACCAGCAGGGTCAGGCGCTCCAGGTGCGGCGGGTGGTAGCCGGTCAGGTAGGCGAGGTCGGCCGACGGCCCCAGCAGCAGCGCGTCGACGCCCCGTTCGGCCTGCTCCTTGCGGGCCCTGGCCAGCCGTTCGGCACGGGCTGCGGCGCTTGTCCTCATAGCGGCAATCCTACCTCCGGTCAGACCTTGATCCGCAGCACCCGTTCCAGGACGTCGAAGCGGACCGGGGGGCCGCCGGCGGCCCGCCAGCCGTCCAGCACCAGGGCGAGCGGCTCGGCGGTGTCGACCGCGACCCGGCGCGACTGGTACTCGCGCACCGACGGGTGGGGCACGTGCAGGCCGTAGTACAGGTCCTTGGAGCGGGCGTAGATGCCGAGCGGCTCGCCCTGGAAGGCCATCACCGACAGGCGGCCATCGTCGGGCAGGGCCCGGGGGGCGACCTTCATCCGCCCCATGGAGAACTGGCCGTTGGCCACCACCAGCCCGGCCAGGCGCAGGTCGACGGCGGTGTGGTCCACCTCCAGCCGAGCCGGGGTGGAGCGGCTGGCGGCCAGTCCGCCCAGGGCGGCGGCCAGGCGGGCGACCCGCCCGGTGGCCTCCCCCCCGCCCCGGGCCGACACCTCGGCCGGGTAGCCGAGCTCGGCGGTGTTGGCGAACACCCCGACCCGCTCGGTGCCGTCGGGGCCGCGCCAGCGGGCCCGGCCGACGTCGGCCAGGAACTGGTTGGGCCCGAGCAGGTGGCGGGCCAGCGTCCCGGGGTCGTCGGGCAGGCCGAAGGTGGCGGCCAGGTCCTGGCGGCCCAGGCCGGCCAGGCCGAGGACGGCGTCCGGCCAGCGCGGCCCGCCCGGGTCGACCAGGACCCGGAGCAGGGCGTGGACGAGCCGGTCGGAGCCGACCGCGACCAGCAGCCGGTGGCCGTCCTCCAGGGCCTGGGCGGCGACCGCCCCGGCCCGCTCGACCGGCCGGGCCACCGCCGCCTCGGCGACCACGCCGGCGGCGGCCAGGGCGCGGCGCAGCAGGGTCAGGTCGCGGCGGGCGGCGGCCGGGTCGGCGATCAGGAACGGCGCCCCGAACGGCAGCCGCTCCCGCTGGTGCGCCGGCGAGGGCAGAGGTGCGGTCACGCCGCTCATCCTATAGAACAGCGGTTGTCGGATCGGCGCCGAGAACACCGCGCTGCATGCGGCGCCGGATACTCGACCGCTGTTCCAGGAGGGGTGGATGGACGAGGGGCTTGCCGGGCTGGCCGCCGGCTACGCGTTCGACGTGCCGGCGGCCGGGCTGGGCCGGGCAGTCAAGGGCGAGGAGGTCAACACCGGCTTCGAGGTCGCGGTGCCGCTCGCCATGCTGAACCGGCACGGCCTGGTCGCCGGGGCCACCGGCACCGGCAAGACCAAGACCATCCAGGGTCTGGCCGGGCGCCTGTCGGACGCCGGGGTGCCCTGCTTCGTGGCCGACATGAAGGGCGACGTGTCGGGCATGGCCGAGCCGGGCGAGGCCTCCGACAAGGTGGCCGCCCGGATCGAGCAGCTCCAGGCCCCCTGGGACCCGCATCCCTCCCCCGTCGAGCTGCTGACCCTGTCCGGCGACCCGGCCAAGGGCGTGCCGGTGCGGGCCTCGGTGTCGGGGTTCGGCGCCCAGCTGCTGAGCAAGGTGCTGGACCTCAACGACGTCCAGACCAGCGTGCTCAGCCTGGTCTTCCACTACGCCGACTCGGGCGGCCTGCTCCTGGTCGACCTCAAGGACCTGCGCGAGGTGCTGAAGTTCCTCGGCACCGACGAGGGCCAGGCGGCCGTGGCCGACCTGGGCGGGGTGGCCAGGCCGACCCTCGGGGTGCTGCTCCGCAAGCTGGTCGAGCTGGAGGAGCAGGGCGTGGCCGGGCTCTTCGGCGAGCCCGCCTTCGACGTCGACGACCTGCTGCGGACCGACCCCTCGGGCAGGGGGATGGTGACGCTGCTGGAGCTGGCCGACGTGGCCGACCGGCCGCGGGTGTTCTCGACCTTCATGATGTGGCTGCTGGCCGAGCTGTTCGAGGCCCTGCCCGAGGTCGGCGACCTCGACAAGCCCAAGCTGGTGTTCTTCTTCGACGAGGCCCACCTGCTGTTCGACGGCGCCTCCAAGGCGTTCGTCGAGCAGGTGCAGCGGACGGTGCGGCTGATCCGCTCCAAGGGGGTCGGGGTGTTCTTCATCACCCAGCTCCCCCAGGACCTCCCCGACGAGGTCCTGGCCCAGCTCGGCAACCGGGTCCAGCACGCCCTGCGGGCGATCACCCCCAAGGACGCGGCCGCCATCGACAAGACGGTCCAGACCTACCCGATGACCGACGTCTACGACCTGGCCTCGGCCCTGACCTCGCTGGGGGTTGGCGAGGCGGTGGTGACCGTGCTGTCCCCCGACGGTGTCCCCACCCCGGTCGCCTGGACCCGCCTGTACCCGCCCCAGTCCCGCATGGCCCCGGCGGACCCGGCCACCGTCCAGTCGGGCATCGCCGGCTCGGCCATCCACGCCCGCTACGGCCAGACCGTCGACCCCGACAGCGCCTACGAGCGTCTCACCGCCCGCCTCCAGCAGGCCGAGGCCGACAAGCCGATCCCGGCCCCTTCGGCCCCCGAGCGGTCCGGCAAGGCCCCGGGCCCGGGCGGCGTCGACACCCACGACCTGATCCAGATGGGCAAGATGGCCCTCCGCTTCATGAACACCCCGGCCGGCCGCGAGATCCAGCGCTCCATCTTCGGGGTCCTCCGCAAGCGCCGCTGAGTTCGCCGGGGGTTCGGGCCCATGCGCTCACCTGGCTCGATGGGCCTGCCCGATGGGGCCGCCGGCCGCCCGGCCAGCCACCTGGTCGGCCAGGAACTCCTCCCAGGTCCTTTGGCCAACGGCCCGGTCGGGGGCCAGGTTGGCGCCGGCCCGGAAGGCGCGGGCGGCCCGGCCGGGGAGCCGCACCGGCAGGACCGGCCGGTGCCTGCCGCTGGCCCGCAGGTATTCACGGACCAGCGCGTCCATCCCCAGCACCCGCGGCCCGGCCAGGTCGGGCACCAGGCCGGCCGGCGGGGCCAGGGCGAGCTCGGCCAGCCGGTCCGCCACCTCGCCGGCGTCCACCGGCTGGAACCGGAACCCGGCCGCCACCGGGACCACCGGCAGCCTGGCCATCTGCCCGGCCAGGACCAGGAACGACTGGTGGAACTGGGTGGCGCGCAGTGTCGTCCAGGGCAGGCCCGAGCCGGCCACGACCTCCTCGGCGGCCCGCTTGGACGCGAAGTAGCCGAACATGGCGCGGTCGACGGCGCTGGCGACCGGGACCCGGTCGGTGCCGACGACCGAGATGTACACCAGGTGCCGCACCCCGGCCCGCGACGCCGCCCGGACCAGGTTGCCGGTCTTGACCTCGTCGCCCTTGGTGGTGCCGGCGCAGTGGACCACGACCTCGGCCCCTTCGACGGCGGCGTCGATCCCCTCGCCCGTGGCCAGGTCGCCGGTCACGAGCTCGACGCCGTTCCCGGCCTCACGCCCGCCCCTGCTGAGCACCCGTACCGTGTGGCCGTCGTCCCGCAGCCGCGGGACGACGAGGCGGCCGAGGGTGCCCGTGCCGCCGGTGACGAGGATGCGGATGGTGTCCATGCTGCTGTCTCCTTGCTGTGGGAGTCGGTCACACCGGCGCCGTCGCGCCGGTCTACAGGAGAGACCGACGGCGTGGGAGGAATGTGACGAGATGAGTGAGGGCGACTGGCTCGCCGACCGCTTCGAGGAGCACCGCGGCCGCCTGCGGGCGATCGCCTACCGCATCCTCGGCTCACCGAACGACGCCGACGACGCCGTCCAGGAGGCGTGGCTCCGCTTCAGCCGCTCCGACACCAGCGACGTCGGCAACCTCGGCAGCTGGCTCACCACGGTCGTCTCCCGGGTCTGCCTGAACATGCTCCAGGCCCGCAGGTCGCGGCCTCAGCCGTCCGCCGACCCCGAGCTGCCCGAGCCGCCCGCCAACCCGGACGAGTCCGACCCCGAGTACCAGGCGCTCCTCGCCGACTCGGTCGGGCTGGCGCTGCTGGTCGTGCTCGACACCCTGACCCCGGCCGAGCGGGTCGCCTTCGTCCTCCACGACGTGTTCGCGATCCCCTTCGACCAGATCGCCCCCATCGTCGACCGCAGCACGCCCGCGACCCGGCAGCTGGCCAGCCGCGCCCGCGCGCGCGTGCGGCAGCCGGAGACGACCCGGCGGGCGGACCGGCTGCGCCAGTCGGCGCTCGTCGCCGCCTTCCTGGCCGCGGCCCGCAACGGCGACTTCGAGGCGCTGCTGAGGCTGCTCGACCCCGGTGTCGTCCTCCGCGCCGACGACCAGGCCGTCAAGCTGGGGGCGGCCAGCGAGACCCGGGGAGCGGAACCCGTCGCCGCCTTCCTCCAGCGCGCCCGCGGCGTCAGGGCCGCCCTCCTCGACGGCGCGGCCGCGGCCGTCTGGATGCCGGGCGGCCGCCCGCGGGTCGTCCTCGCCTTCACCACCAGCGGCCAGCACATCACCGCCGTCGACGCCATCGCCGACCCCGACCGGATCCGCCAGCTCGACCTCGTCATCCCCGGCAGTTCCTGACCGCGGTGGCCTGGGCCGGGGCTGCGGATCCCCAGCTTCGGGGTCGGATCACCGACCCGGCCGTCGTGCCGGAAGGGCTTGACCCTGACGTAGCGTGAGGCGCGATGATCGGTCCATGGACGGGTACACAGTCGGTGAGGTGGCGCGGTCGTCCGGCGTGTCGGTGCGGACGCTGCACCACTATGAGGCGATCGGGCTGCTGGTCCCGGCGGGGCGGAGCGCCGCCGGGTACCGGCTGTACTCCGAGGCCGACCTGGGGCGTCTGCGGCATGTCCTGTTCTACCGGGAGCTGGGGTTCGGGCTCGACCAGATCACCGAGATCCTCGCCGACCCGGACGCCCAGGCCGACGACCACCTGCGCCGTCAGCACCGGCTGCTGCGCGACCGGCAGGCGCGCACCGCCGCGCTGCTCGCCGCGGTCGAGCACGAGATCGAGGCCCGGCAGCTGGGCATCGCCCTGACTCCGGCGGAGCAGCTCGAGATCTTCGGCACGGCGACCTTCGCCGAGCGTGCCGACGAGGCGCACGAGCGCTGGGGCGACCCCGAGGCGTCGAGGGCGTCGCGGCGTCGGTCCGCCGCCTACAGCAAGCAGGACTGGGTCGCGATCAAGGCCGAGGCCGACGAGAGCATCCGGCGCTTCGCCGATGCGCTGCAGGCCGGCGAGCCCGCGACCGGCGCCGTGGCCATGGCGCTCGCCGAGGAGCACCGGGCGCACCTGTCGCGGTGGTTCTTCGCCTGCGACCACGGCCAGCACCGCCAGGTGGCGGCCGGCTACGTCGCCGACCCGGGCACGGTCGCCACCTGGGACGAGGTGGCGCCCGGGTTCGCCGGCTACGTCCACGACGCGATCGTCGCCAACGCCGAGCGGGCCGGCGCATGAACGCCGACGAGATCACCACGCTGGTGGCGGCCATGCCGGGCGTGGTCGTGCTCACGGTCAGCGAGGCCGACGACGTCCCCGAGGCGTGGTGGGGCGACACGTTCTTCTACTACGACCCGCACGGCGACCAGCCGGTGGACCGGCGGCTGCCGTTCGCCACCGTGATCCACCACGACTACGAGGGCTTCGACACGGACTCGGACCTGAACCGGGACGGCGTGTTCCGGCTCAACATCGCCGCCGGCCGCGACCGCTTCGAGGAGCTGCTCGGCTACCCTCCGGCCGCGTACGCGGCCAACCGCGACCGGTTCGACTACACCGCCCTCGACCGGCTGCTCCCCCACCCCGCCTACGCCGTCCAGGGCTGGGTCGCGATCCTCAACCCGGGCGAACGGACCAGCGCCCAGGCACGGGACCTGCTCGCCAACGCCCACGAGCGAGCCGCTCGGAGGCTGCGCCGCAACTAGCAGGGTTCCTCCGTATGTCAAGGCTCGGGGTGGCTACCTGGAGCATCAGGGGCTCGCCGACGCCGAGCGTGCCTCGGAGCGGTTCTTCATGACAGGGTTGGTGGCTGATGAGCATCGACGGCGTTCCGGCGATGCCCGGATGGCATGCCTCGAGAGGCGGTGGTCGAGATGGGCTCTACGGAATTGTCGGTCCTCGGGGTCCCGACGAGCGCCGGCGCGCATCACGCCGGACAGGACCTGGCGCCCGCCGCGCTGCGCGAGCGCGGTTTCGTCGCCGGGCTGCGGGGCGCGGGGCTGCGCGTGACGGAGGCCGGCGACGTGGCCGGCGAGGTGTTCAGGGCCGACGCCGCCGACGCGACGGCCCGCAACCTCGGGGCGGTGGTGCGCGTGGCGCGGTCCGTCGCCGCCGCCGTCGAGCGCGAGGCGCGGGTCGGCCGCGTGCCGATCGTGCTCGGCGGCGACTGCACCATCACCCTCGGCGTCGTGGCCGGCCTCCAGCGCGTCCACGAGGACGTGCGCCTGGCGTACTTCGACGGGGACGCGGACCTGAACTCGCCGCAGCGCACGCGCAGCGGGATCCTCGACGCCACCGGCGTCGCGCACCTCCTGGGGATCGCCGACACGCCGTTGGCGCAGATCGGTCGGACCAACCCGCTGCTCGGCGACCACCAGCTCGTCCTGCTCGGCTACGATCCCACCGATCCCGACAGCTTCGACGCGGACCAGCTCAGGGCGCGTCCCGCGCTCCGGCACTTCGACGACGCCACTGTCAGGGCCGACCCGATCGCCACCGCGCGGCTCGCCGTCGAGGCCCTCACGAGCCCGGACGCCGCCATCGCGGTCCATTTCGACGTCGACGCCGTCGACTCCCGCGATCTCCCGCTGGGGAACTTCCCGCACTACGGCACCGGCGTGCCGCTCGCCACGGCCGGGCTGGTCCTCGAGGAGTTGCTCGCCGCTCCGGGTGTGCGGGCGCTGGTCCTCACGGAGGTCAACCCGACGCACGACCCGGCGGGAACCCAGCTCTCCCGCTACGTCGAAACGGTGACCCACGCGATCGCGCAAGCGCTGCACCCGTCCCGGCGCGACGAGGGACCGGGCTAGCCTAGGCCTCCGCCTCGCCAGGGCGCGGCCGGAGGCGTTGATCGGCCACCAGGCATCGATAGTGGCATCCGATAGCCGGCGTTCAGGCACGGCAGCGCTTCGTTGACTACGAGCCGGTTTCAGAACTGGCGGGGGCTGTGTCGGGACTACCGACCAGGACCCGAACGACCTCGCCGACCGAGCAGGTACCACCTGGAGCCCGACGGCCCGGGGCCGGGCCCGACCCACCCTTCTACAGCAAGCCAGAGTAGGCGACCACGCCGCGCTGGCAGGCGTCGACGGCGGCGCGGGCGGTGGTCTGGACCTCGGGGTCGTCGGCGACCAGGGCGATCTGGCGGAGCAGGTCGATGAGCTGCTTGGTGACCCGGACGAAGTCGCCGGGGGTGATGTCCTCGGCGGCCAGGACGTCCTCGAGGGGGTCGCCGCTGGCCCAGCGATGGGCGGGGTCGGCGAAGCCGGGGTCGAGCTCGCGGGTCAGGGACAGGCCGCCCGCCTCCTCGTGGGCGCGGACCTCCTCCTGGAGCTTGGCCAGGGCGTCAAGGGCGGCCTCGACGGCCCGGGTGGGCGCGAGCGGCGGGTCGCCCGGGGGGCCGTCGGCGCCGCGGGTCTCGTAGACCAGGCTGGAGACGCAGGCGGCCAGCTCGGCCGGCTCGAGCCCGCGCCAGACCCCGCGGTGCATGGCCTCCACCACCACCAGGTCGGTCTCGGCGTACACCCGGCGCAGGGTCTCGCCCTTGGGGGTGAGGGCGAAGCCGTCCACGTACCCGAGGCTGCCGAGCACCTCCAGGACCCGGTCGAAGGTCCGGACCAGCGACCCGGTGCGCCGCCGCACCCGCTCGGCCAGGGCCCGCTGCTCCTTGGCCAGCTGGTCGTGGCGCTGCATCCACCTCTCGTGCTCGGCCAGGTCGGGGCAGCCGTGCACGGGGTGGGCGCGCAGCTCGTCCCGGAGGGCGGCCAGCTCCGGGTCGTCGGCGCCGGGCCGCCGGCGGCGCCGGGGCCGGGGGACCGAAGGCGGGTCGAGCTCGGCCAGGGCCCTGGCCACGTACGACTTGAACCGGGGGCTCTTGGGGCTGAGCTGGCGAGGCATGGCCACCTTGCCGACCCGCACCGGGATGCCGCCCAGGTCGCGGACGGCGACCCGGCGGACCCGGCGGTCCTCGGTCAGGACCAGGATCCCGGTCGAGTTGTCGCGGCCGCCGGCCGGCCCGATGACCGCGGCCAGCCCGCGGCGGCGCCCGCCGGGCAGCCAGATGACGGTGCCGGGGGTCAGCGAGCGCAGCGCCTCGGCCGCCTCCTGGGTCTCGGCCCGGCGGTCGGCGTCGGCCAGGGTGCTCTCGCGGGCCCGCAGCCGCCGGCGCAGCTCCCAGTACCCGGTGATGTCGCCCCGGTCGCAGGCCGCCGACTCCAGGTAGCCGGCGAGGAAGCGGGCGTTGCGGGCCATGGTCTGCTCGGCCCCGTGCACGGTCCGGTCGGCCAGGAACTGGGCGAACGAGGAGGCCAGCAGCCGCTCGGCCTGCCCCCGCTCGTAGTTGGCGACCAGGTTGACGGCCATGTTGTAGGAGGGACGGAACGACGAGGTGAGCGGGTAGGTGCGGGTCGAGGCCAGCCCGGTGATCCGCTCGAAGGGGATGTAGGGCTGGTGGAGCACGACCGCGGCTCCGCGGCTGTCGATCCCGCGCCGGCCGGCCCGCCCCGTGAGCTGGGTGTACTCGCCCGGGGTGAGCAGCTCGTGGCGCTCGCCCTGCCACTTGGTGAGCCGCTCGATGGCCACCGTCCGGGCCGGCATGTTGATCCCCAGCGACAGCGTCTCGGTGGCGAACACCACCTTGACCAGTCCCTGGGCGAACAGCTCCTCGACCGCCTCCTTGAACAGGGGCAGCATGCCGGCGTGGTGGCTGGCCACGCCGCGGCCCAGCGACTCGGCCAGGAGGTCGTAGCCGAGCGCGTCCAGGTCGGCCGGGTCGATGGGGGCCACCTTGAGCTCGAGGAACTCGAGGATCTCGGCCCGCTCGGCGTGGCTGGTGAGCCGGATGTTGCCGGCCCGGCACTGCTCGAGGGCCTGGTCGCAGCCGGCCCGGGAGAAGATGAAGTAGATGGCCGGGAGCAGCCGCTCCGCCTCCAGCAGGTCGACCACCTCGACCCGGGACGGCACCCAGCCCCGGCCCGCCGGTCTCGGTCCGGTGCGTTGATGCGGGCGGCCCTTGGTGTCGCGGCCCGGGCGCCACTCGCGCTCGCCCCGGCGGGCCAGGGCCGGGTTCGGGACGACGTCGTCGCCCCTGGTCACGAACATCGGCTGCAGCTCGCGGCCGATCAGGTAGTAGTTGTCGAGGGGGACGGGCCGGCGCTCCTCGATCACCACCTCGGTGGCGCCGCGGGTCGCCTCCAGCCACTCGCCGAACTCCTCGGCGTTGGAGACGGTGGCCGACAGGCTGGCCACCCGGACCTCGACCGGGAGGTTGATCAGGACCTCTTCCCAGACCGCCCCCCGGACCCGGTCCTGGAGGTAGTGGACCTCGTCCATGACCACATAGCGCAGGCCGCCGAGGGTGGGGCTGCCCTCGTAGAGCATGTTGCGGAGCACCTCGGTGGTCATCACCACCACCGGGGCCTCGCCGTTGATCGAGTTGTCGCCGGTGAGCAGGCCGACCCGGGCCGCGCCGTGGCGGGCCACGAAGTCGCCGAACTTCTGGTTGGAGAGGGCCTTGAGCGGGGTGGTGTAGAACGCCTTGCCGCCCGAGCGCAGGGCCAGCCAGACGGCGAACTCCCCCACCACCGTCTTGCCGGCCCCGGTGGGGGCGGCGACCAGCGCGCCCTGGCCCGCGGCCAGGGCCAGGCAGCCGCGCCGCTGGAAGTCGTCCAGCTCGAAGCGGTAGCCGCCGGCGAACTCCTCCACGAGCGCCGGATGGTGGGTGTCCATGGCGCTCATGCTGCCAGCCGCGCCCCCCTCGGCGCTCGGGGTTGCCTACCGCATGCTGAAGGCCCGCACCGGCAGGTCGGCGGCGCGCAGGCGCCGGGCCAGGTCGGCCGCGAACGGGTGCTCGTCGAGCCCGAGGCCGCGCGGGTTGGCGACCAGGAAGTGGACCTGGCCGCCGGCCCGGCGGGCCTCGAAGCGGGCCCCGTAGCCGCGCAGCAGCCGTTCCGCGCCGGCGGCCCCGGCCGCGGCCACGGTGAGCCGGATCGGCCGGTCGAGGCCGGACAGCCGCCCGGCCGCCGCCCGCGCCGCCGCCACCCCGGCCGCCCGGTCGGCCGCCCCGGCGGCGGCCGCCTCGGGCGCCGGCCCGAGCACGGCGTTGCGGAGCAGCCGCTGGGTGCCGTCGGTGAAGGCCCGGAAGTTGGGCTCGAACGAGAACAGCACCGCCCGGCCGGCGCCGACCGGCTCGTCGACCACCGCGGCCGTGCCGCCCAGCTCCTCCTCGCCGGCGGCGAACCCGGAGACGAAGAAGTCGGGGTGGCCGGCCGGCGGGTAGGCCACGGCGGCATGGGCCGGGTCGCTGGCCCGCATGACCGCGTCGTAGGCGTTGAACGCCCAGGCGAAGGGGCCGACGTCGTCGCCCAGCGGGCTGTCCCGGTCGACCCGGACCCGCAGCAGGCTGCCGGGGATGTCGGAGGTCGGCTCGGCCAGGGTGGCGGTGGTGATGCCGAGGCCGGCGGCCAGGCGGGTGCCGCCGCGCCAGCCGACGTAGCGCCCGCCGGCCTCGACCCAGTCGACCAGCGCCTGCTGGCCGGCCGGGCCAAGGGCCGCGGCGGCGTCGGTCTCGGAGCCGTCGGGGACCAGCAGCACCTCGGCGCCGTCCAGGCCGCCGGCGGCGATGGCGGCGGCGTCCACCGCCCGGTACGGGAGCCGCCAGACCCGCTCCAGCAGGTAGCGCAGCCAGCCGCCGGACTCGATGTCGGTGGACCCCTCATCGAGGAACGCGGCCACCGCCGGCGGGCCGGCGGGCGGCTTGGGCCGGCCGGGGTCGTCCAGCGGCCGCACCCGCGACGCCGCCGGGTCGAGCACCGCCCCCGAGCTGCCGCCACGCAGGTTGAACAGCAGCGGGCTGCTCCAGCCGGTGACGTCGTAGAAGTAGGGGAACGGCGTGTAGGTGTCCTCGTTCAGCATCGCCTGGACCCAGTGCTTCTGGGCCTGGGCCATCGGCACCCAGTAGGTCCCGGCCGGCAGCACCGCCGAGCGCGGCGCCCGGCCGTAGGCCTTGTAGTCGGGGACCGCCAGCGGCTTGCGCAGCTTGTAGACCTTGACGTCCATGCGCTGCAGGCGCCGCACCAGGGCCCGCACCTCGGCCGCCTTGTCCGGGTC
Organism: Actinomycetota bacterium; assembly: GCA_036280995.1. Classification (NCBI taxonomy): domain Bacteria; kingdom Bacillati; phylum Actinomycetota; species Actinomycetota bacterium. The sequence continues at coordinate 16,465 of DASUPQ010000099.1, forward strand.
GTCGGCGCGCACGAACCAGTGGCGCAGCCGCCGGTCGGGCACCTGGGTGACCAGCTCGTTGCCGGGGTTGATGATCTCGTTGGGCTCCAGCTGCCCGGCCTGGCCCTGCCGCCAGGCCTCGACCCAGGCGCCGCGCCAGCGGGCCAGGATGTCGTCGGCGTTGACCGCCCCCGCCGACAGCGACACCCACTGGGTCAGGTACTGCTCGTAGACCCGCCGCGGGGTCGGGTCGCCGCTGGCCTTCTCGAAGGTCATGCCGGCGGCGATGAAGCCGGTCGAGGGCACGGTGTCGCCGTAGCCCATGTAGAACAGGTCGTAGACGTCGCGGTTGAAGAACGGGATGCCCTGGCGGGTGAACTCGTCGATCATGGCCGCGCCGTACAGGTTGTTGATCCAGTCGACCGACTCGTCGGTGATCTCGTGGTAGATGGGGTCGGCGTTGGGCGGGAAGAAGTAGGTCTCGCGGCCCATCTCGTGGGCGTCGATGAACAGCACCGGTGGGTAGCGGCGCAGCAGCTCGACCTTGCCGTCGGTCTCGGGCTGGGTGCGGGCGAACCAGTCGCGGTTCAGGTCGAAGCCGTAGATGTTGCGCCGGGTGTCGGCCTCGCGCCCGTCGGGGTTCTGGATCGGCAGCAGCACCACGACGGCGTTGTCGAGGATCTGGTCGGCGGCGCAGTCGCGGCGGTCGGCCAGCTCGTACAGGACCCGGAGGGCGGCGTCGGTGCCGCTCTCCTCGCCGCCGTGGACGTTGCCGGCCACCCACAGGATGGCCGGGGTGGTCCTGGCCAGGTGCTCGGCCACCTTGGCCGGGGTGCGGGGGTCGCGCAGCAGGGCGGTCTGGTGGCGGATGCGGGCCAGGCCGCCGGGGGTGACGTTGCCGGGCCGGCCGATGATGGCGTAGCGCAGGGACCGGCCCTGCCAGGACACGGCGGCGGTGCCGGCGACCACCCGGGAGCTGGCCGACGCCACCGCCTGGAGGTAGGCGTCGGACTCGGCCACGGTGACGTCACGCTCGCCGAGCGGGAAGCCGATGACCTCCTCGGCCGTGGGGACCCGGCCGGCGAACTCCGGCGGGGTCTGGACCGGGTCGCAGGCCGGCGGGGCCGGCGGGGCGGCCGACGCGGCCACAGGCGCCAGGGTGGCGCCGGCGACGACCAGTAGGAGCAACGCGGCAAGACGGGCACGGCGCATCCCGGACCTCCCCCATCGGCGCACAGAGCGGACATTCTCCCACGAAGTAGACAGGCTGAGGAGCCCCAGGACACCGCCGGTCGATCAGCCGTCAGGGCCGACCGGGAACCCGGGGGCGGGGTCGGCGGCCAGGACGGTGATGGCCGCCGGGCGGACCTCGAAGGTGGCCGGCAGGGTCCCGGCGGGCTCGCCGTCGGCGTAGACGGCCAGGGTGCGGTCGGCGTCCAGGTCGACCCGGGCGGCGCGGTGGACGGCCACCGCCGGGTGCTCGACGTGGCGGCCGGAGAACACCTTGGGGAAGGTGCGGAGGAACTCGAGCTTGCCGATCTCGTGGATGACGACCACCTCCAGCAGGCCGTCGTCCAGGCTGGCCCGGGGGGCGACCCGCATGCCGCCGCCGTAGCTGGGGCCGTTGGCCACCGCCACCAGCCAGCCCCGCAGCGGCATGGCCCGGCCGTCAAGGACCAGCTCGAAGGCGGCGACGCGGCCCACCACCAGCTCGGCCAGGACGGCCCCGACGTAGCGGGGACGGTTCCCGGCCCAGCCGAGGCGCTGGTTGGCGATCCGGTTGACCTCCGAGTCGAACCCGGCCCCGGCGACGTTCAGGTAGGCCCGCCCGGCGACCGTGGCCAGGTCGGCCGGCCGCCGCCGCAGCCGCGGGACCAGCCCGGCCGCGGCCAGCGGGTCGTCCGGGGGCAGCCCCAGGCTGCGGGCGGCGTCGTTGCCCCCGCCGGCCGGGACCACCCCGAGCGCGGCCCGCGCGCCGGGGCCGGCGTCGGCCAGCCCGCCCGCGCAGGCGCCGACGGTGCCGTCGCCGCCCATGGCCACGACGGCGTCGAAGGTCCCGGCGGCGTCGCAGGCGGCCAGCCGGGCGTCCTCCAGCGACCGGGTCGGGTGCCGGGCGACCTCGATCCCGTCGGCGGCCAGCCGCTCGGCCACCTGCGACACCAGCCGCCCGGCCCGCCCCCCTCCCGCGGTCGGGTTGACGACCAGCAATGCCCTCAACGACGCCCGCACCCGGGCCATGGCGCAGGCGCTCCGGCGCGCCGGTCGGGTATGCCCGACGCGCGTGCGGAGGGCCTGCCACAGC
>DASUPQ010000100.1 GCA_036280995.1 Actinomycetota bacterium
TTGGCCCCGGCGATGAGGTTCGAGTACGGCTGTCCGGGTGAGGGGAACCCCTTGTCGTAGAGCCGCTGGATGGCGGTGATGAAGTCTCGGGCGGTGACCTCGCGGTTGACCGGTGGGGCGTAGCGGACCCCGGCGCGTAGCCGGAAGGTGTAGGTGCGCTGGTCGGCCGAGAGCTGGGGTGGGCCGCTGGCGATGTCGGGGACCGGGACGGTCGCCTGTGCGGGCGGCCCGGCGAGGTTGTAGCCGTACAGGGTCCGGGCGTAGGCGCGCGCGATCGCGAGGCCGTTCGGGGTGTAGTTGATGGCCGTGTCCAGCCCGGTGATGTCGTCGGCGCTGAGCACCCGCAGCGTCCCGCCGCGCACGCCGTTGCTGCGGGCGTCCTGTTGCGGCCCGGTGCAGCCCGCCGCGAGGAGCGCAAGCCCAAGCGCGAGGCAGGCCGCCCGGAACACCTTGGCGGTTCGCATCGGATCCCTCACCCCCCTGGGACGTCAGGTCGAAGCATGCGCCGGACTGCTCGACGATGCCAGCGCTTCGCCTTTGCCAGGCCCACCGCGGTTGCTACCTACGGACCGCCTGGTGGCTGGACCCCCAGGCCGCGCCGCCAGGTCGTCATACAGCCGCTGGCGGGCGTGTTCGGCGATCGTCCAGCCGTTCTTGCGGGCAACTCCGCCAGCAGCCCCAGCACAACCACTCTGGACGCCGGCGTGGCTCCACCCGGCCGAACCGGCCCGCGACCGGCCCAGCAACTCCTCCAGCGGCTCCTGCATCGGGCAGGATCGAGGTCTAGGCTGTGGCCTGCGGCCACCGTCTGATCTTGAGTTGTGCTCACAACAGCGGATCATCAACGGTGGCCGCGCTGGTCAGCTCGTCGCCGGCCCTGCCCGCTCCACCGGCCAACCAGGTCACGGTCGACGGATCTGGCAGCTGCTCTGGTGCCATACTTGCGGGCATGCTGCGCACGGCCTTCACCGACCTGGTCGGCTGCCAGGTCCCGATCCAGCTGGCCCCCATGGGGGGTGGGGTGGTGACCCCGGAGCTGGCCATGGCGGTCAGCAGGGCCGGCGGACTGGGCATGCTGCAACGCGCCGACCCGACTCCCCTGGCCGACCGCATCACCAAGCTAGAGCAGGCCCAGGCCGGGCCGTTCGGGGTCAACTTCGTCCTGCACAGCCCCAGCCCCAGCGACCGTGCCGAGGTCGAGCTGGCCGCCGGTCGGGCGCGGCTGGTGGAGTTCTTCTGGGCCGATCCCGACCCGGCCCTGGTTGAGCTGGTGCACGCCGGTGGGGCGCTGGCCGGCTGGCAGGTCGGCTCGGTCGGCGAGGCCAAGCGCGCCGCCGACGCCGGCTGCGACCTGGTCGTCGCCCAGGGCGTGGAGGCGGGCGGGCACGTGCGCGGCACGATGGCGCTGCTGCCGCTGCTGGCCGCGGTGCTGGAGGTGGTCACGGTGCCGGTCCTGGCCGCTGGTGGGATCGCCAGCGGCCGGTCGATGGCGGCCGCGCTCGGCGCCGGGGCGGCCGGGGTGCGGATCGGGACCCGGTTCCTGGCCACCCCGGAGTCGGGCGCCCACCCCGAGTATGTGGCGGCGCTGCTGGCCGCCGATGGCGAGGCGACGGTGCTGACCGAGGCGTTCGCGGTCGGCTGGCCGGATGCGCCCCACCGGGTGCTGCGTTCGGCGCTGGAGGCGGCCCAGGCGTTCGGTGGCGAGGTGGTCGGCAGGCTGCAGGCTGGCCCGGTGTCGGAGCCGCTGCCCCGGCTGTCGGCCCGCACGCCCAGCCGCGAGGTCACGGGCACGGTGGCGGCGATGGCCCTGTACGCCGGCCAGGGCGTCGGCCAGGTCAGCGACGTGACCCCGGCGGCGCAGGTGGTGGCCGAGCTCGCCCAGGAGGCAGCGCGGCTCTTGAGACGCTGACCCAGGAGCGGGACAAGGATGGTCGAGACCGGATGGCCGCCAGCGTCTCGTCCCAGGCGGGTGCTCCCGAGCCGCCCAGCGACCTCCACGGCGATGCCGACGCGGTCCGGGCCCGCCTGGATGCCATCGGCGAGCCCACCCTGCTGGTTGGCCACAGCTGCGGGGCATGATGATCACCGACGCCGGTACCCACGACGCGGTGGCTGGCCTGGCCTATGTGGCCGCCTACCTGCCCGACACCGGCCAGACGCTGCTGGACCTGTTCACAACACCAGTACTTCCGGAAGGGGAGCGGCCCAGCGAGCTGGTGCCGCCGTCCGCCTCAGCGACGACCGTTCCGAGATGCGGCTCCAAGGCGATGGTGTCGCCGACGCGCTGTATGGGGACTGCGACACATCGCCGTGCATGCCGACCGGGTGCTCGACCTGCCGGCGAGCCATTCGCCGTTTCTGTCCATGCCCGAGCGGTTCGCCGGTGCCCTTACCGAGCCGGACGCAGCCTCGCCCACCGGTTGCGCTGGTCGGTCTGGCGACGCGGCCATCAGGCACGCGCCCGCACCTGCCACTGCTGACCGCAGGGCCCCTTGGCAACCATGAAGACCGCGATCTACGGCTGGAGTGCTAGGAGGTTGCCTGTTTGGAGGCGAGTTCCCCGGCCAGGTGCGTGAGGAACCAGGCGACGGCCAGCTCGGCGACGCGCTCCAGGGCACCTGGCTCCGGGAACAGGTGGCTGGCGCCAGGCACGACCTCCAGCCGGGCCTGGCCAGCCAGGCCCTCCAGGGCGGCCCGGTTGAGCGCCAACACCCTCCGGTCGCGGCCGCCGACCACCAGCAACGTGGGCGCCCGCACCCGACCCAGGATGGGCCCGGCCAGGTCGGGTCGCCCGCCCCGGGAGACCACCGCGGCCACCGCGGCCGGCCGGTCGGCAGCCACCAGCAGCGCCGCCCCGGCGCCGGTGCTTGCCCCAAACAGGCCGACGGGCAGGCCGCCGGTGCGCCGCTCGGTGGCCAGCCAGTCCAGCGCGACGGCGAGCCGGCCGGCCAGCAGCTGGACGTCGAAGCGCAGGCGACCGCCGGCCCGTTCGGCCGTCTCCTCCTCGGCGGTCAGCAGATCGAGCAGCAGGGTGGCCAGGCCCGCCCGCTGGAGCATGGCGGCCACC
>DASUPQ010000101.1 GCA_036280995.1 Actinomycetota bacterium
TCCCCGTCTATGCAATCCAGGTGCTCGGCGCGCCCGCGTGGCTCACCGGAGTGCTCTATGCCATCTACACCGCGCTGCTAGCGGTCGCACAGACCAGCTTGGTTCGTCTCCTTGAGAGCCATCGGCGGACCCGCGCCCTGATGCTCGGCGCACTACTCTGGGTGGGCTCCTTCATATTCTTGGCGGCTGCACCCCTGCTGCCCCGAGAAGCCATCGTCGCGTACCTATCCGCCGTCACGGTCCTGTATACCGTCGCCGTGATGGTCCACGCCGGCGTGATCGACGCCCTGGTCGTCGAGGCCGCTCCCAACACACTTCGTGGCCGATACGTCGCGGTATTCAATCTGTCCTGGGCGGCGGCCAACGCGTTCGCTCCTGGCCTGTTCACCGTCATGCTCGCCTGGTACACCGGGTTGCCCTGGATCTTGCTGGCAGTCCTGTTGCTGCTTGCCCTGGTAGGTGTGCGGCACGCCGAGCCGAGACTTGCTGGCCAGGCGGTGCGTATGGGGTCCGATCACGCGAGCGGGATGCTGCCCTAGCCGATCCCGGCACTCGGCAGCTACGTCAGGGCGATCGTGTGGTAAGGGTCCACGCGGAAGATCCCTGGGCCGACCGTATACCAACCGACCAGGATCGCCGTTGGCGCTACGGTGACGGCCGCCCAGCCCTTCAACTCGCTGAGAACCTCGCCCGCTTTCTCCGGTGGAGCCGGCCGCGCAAATCGGGTCAACGTTAGGTGCGGCCCCCAGCTCGGCACCAGCTCCACCGACCGAACCGCACAGGCAGTATGGATCGCGCTGTGCAGCGCCCAGTAGCCCTCCTGCGGGCGCCCGAACACAAAGGCCATCCTGCGAGCCAGAAGTGCCGGCTCGAAGGCCACCCGCCGGGCTCCGCTGTCCTCGGCACGTTCTAGCGCCACTGCAGCCGCGTCTGCCAAACAATCCAATAGCTTGCGATCCTCGGGAATCCGATCGGGGTCAACCAGCCGAGCGCCGGGTGCAGCGATATTGCCGACACTTGAATGAAGCGCCTGATACGGATAGGCGGACGTCTCAGGCAGTAACTCGGCAAGTCGTGCCGACAGCGCGCATGCCGAGGCCGTCACCTCCTCAGGCCAGACGCAGGCGATGCGGTATCCGCCGTGCGGCTGAGACTTCTGATCGGCGACCAGTCCAGCTGACCCGGCCTGTTCTTGCTCGGCGAGCGAGTGCTGGAAACGGACATCCTCGTAGGCCTGGTAGCGATCGAACGACCACGTTGGATTGGCGTCCACGGGTCCCTCCAGAACCACGGCGGCGATGGGTTGCCAGCATGCGCAGGGTACGGGGTGAGCGTGCCTGCCTTCCACCCGGATTGGAAGGCTGAATCGTCGCAGGTCACAGGCCCTTGACGGGGTGGACGTCAGGTTGCGTCAGGCGCCGTCATCTACCGGGCGCTCCGCTCGGACTGCACGCTACGAGCCGTCACGAAAGACGGCCCAGTAGAGCCATCACCACCCTGCCGGGTCAGGTTGCGAGGAAGGAGCTTCCGGATGCAGGACCACGACGCAAGAACGACGGAGGCGTCGCCCCGGATCCAGCTGCTGAGCGATAACCGGCTGACCTGGACGATCACTGAGGCCGCCCAACTCCTCGGCATTTCGCGCGCCACCGCGTACGAAGCCGCACACCGGGGCGAGCTGCCTGTCCGGCTCATCGGCCGACGGATGCTCGTCCCGCGGGTGGCGCTGCTTCGCCTGCTTGGGCAGGACAGCCCGCCCAGCTCGCAGTCCGCCTAACGCCTTCCGACCCGGGCGCTATGCGCCCGGTGCCGGCCTATCCCCTTCGGAGGTCCCCTTGCCCGCAGAGGGCTTCTTTCGGGCTGGCCGCACACGGCCCGGCCCCAACGTCCACGGTCCCCGCACCGGGCCGCAACCGGACGGCGCCCGGCCAGGCCGTGGGTCGTCGCGGCGGCCCCGTTGGGATACCGACGCCGGCATCACCGACCGTGACGTGGCCGCCCTGCGTTGGCTCGGCCAGCAGTACGCCGCCCGCTCCGATGTCCTCCGAGTGCTGCTGGGTCGGCTGTCGCCCGGCTCCCCACGGGTCGAGGGTCAGCTCGGTGAGGAGACCCTGCGACAGATCCTCGACCGTTGGGAGGCCCGCGGCCTGATCGAGCGTGACCGTCTGCTGGGCCACCTGTGGGTCGCCCCCACCGCCAAGGCGCTGCGGCTGGTCGGCCTGGACGTCCGCGCCTGGTCCTTCGTCATCCCACAGCTCGCCCACGTCCACGCTGTCGGCATCGTCCGCCTCGCCCTAGAGCCGCACATCCCGGCCGGTGGCCGATGGCTGTCGGAGCGTGAGCTGCGCCGGGAGACCGGCAAGAGCGACGGCCCCGACGGGGCCATCCAGCTGCCCGACGATCCCGATCCCGAGGCCGGGTTGGGGCTGTACGGCGAGGACGTCGATCCCCTTCCCAAGCGGATCGCGGTCGAGGTCGAGCTGACCCGCAAGGGCGCCGCCCGACTCCGCGAGGCCTGGACCCGACCCCGACATGGCCGCTGGACCCGGACCGTCTACTACGCCCCGCCCGAGGTCGCCAGCTACCTGGCCGGCCAACTCCAGCGCATCCGGCCCCGCCATCCCATCCAGGTCCACCCGCTGCCCGAGGTCGCGGGGACCACCTACATGCGCCCGGGAGGTGCCTCATGACGCGCTCCAACGATCCTGCGCCCTTCCATGGTTGGCAGGCCACGCCCGGCCAGCCGATCCCTCGGGCCGCCCGCCAGCCGGCCGCCAACGGGCTGCTGCTGGTCATGGTGGTGCTGGTCTGGTTCTCGCCGCTGTCCATCGCAGCTTGGCTGGTCGGGCAGGCGGTGATCTTGCTCCAGCGCCGCTGGCACTGGTGGCGCTTCACCCTGGCCGCCATCGCCGGGATCGGTGTGGTACTGGCCGTGACCGGCCCCCAGGAGGCCCTTCGGCGGCACCTCTTCGTGCCCCAGCACTTCTGGCAGTACGTGGCCCTGCACTTCGGCTTCGGCCCACCCGGCACCCGCATCACCATCGGCCAGTTTCTCTGGGACCTGGTCGCCACCCAGGTGTGGCTGGCTGTCCCGGTGGGGCTGTTGGCCGCCTCGCTGTCGGTGTGGAATGCCGAGCGGGCCGCCGGCGGGGCCGAATGGAGCCCCTTCGTCCGGCGCCGCCAGCGCATCGACCAGCGCGCACTTGATCGCCGAACGGCCAGGCTGGCTGCCCGCCCGCGTGACCACAA
>DASUPQ010000102.1 GCA_036280995.1 Actinomycetota bacterium
CGCCCCGCCGAGCGGCGTAGGCTGGAGGTCTGCAACCATGAGGGTTCGCGTGCGACCGGACGGGACCGAGGTCGACCGTCCCGTGCTGGCCATGGCCGTGGTCGCCGTCGTCGTCACCGCCGTCGGGGCGCTGTGGATGGCCGGCTCCACGGTCGGCGGGCGCTACCGGACGGTGCGGGTCGACAACGGCGCCGGCCCCGCCCTCCGGGTCGACGTCACCGCCCCGACGGGGGCCGGCTGGGGCTGGGCCTGGCCGACCCCGAGGCCGTGACCACCTTCGTGGTCAGCTACGGTGGGCAGGAAGTGTGGCGACAGGGCTACCGATGAGAGGACACCGCAGAGGCATGGACATCCAGGAGACGAACCTGCCGGGGGTGGGGCTGCGCCACGACTTCACCACCAGGGCCGGCCGCCAGCTCGGCGTCGTGACCCACCGCACCGGCCGGCGCGACCTGCTGGTCTACGACCGCGAAGACCCCGACGCGTGCCAGGAGGTCGTGCAGCTCACCGACGAGGAGGCCGACGCCCTGGCCGAGCTGCTCGGCGCGGCCCGGCTGGTCGAGCACCTGGCCGCCCTCACCCAGCGGATCGAGGGCCTGGCCATCGACTGGCTGCCGATCCGCGCCGGCAGCTCGTACGCCGGCCAGGCGATCGCCGACACCCAGGCCCGCAGCCGCACCGGCGTGTCGATCGTGGCCATCGTGCGCGGCGACGGGGCCATCCCGGCCCCGACCCCCGACGTCCAGTTGGAGCCGGGCGACACGCTGGTGGTCGTCGGCACCGCTCAGGGCATCAAGGAGCTCGCCAAGCTGCTGGGGAGCTGACCGGCGGTGGAGCACGGCGCCGCCGTCCTGCTCGAGCTGGGCGGGGTGATCCTGGGGCTGGGCATCCTGGGACGGCTGGCCGGCCGCCTCGGCCTCTCCGCCATCCCCCTGTACCTGCTGGCCGGGCTGGCCTTCGGTGAAGGCGGCCTGCTGCCGCTGGTCACCGCCCAGGAGTTCATCGAGATCGGGGCAGAGGTCGGGGTCATCCTCCTGCTGCTCCTGCTGGGGCTGGAGTACTCGGCCAGCGAGCTGATGAGCAGCCTCCGCGCCGCCGCCCCGGCCGGCCTGGTCGACCTCGCCCTCAACTTCACCCCCGGCCTGCTGGCCGGGCTGCTGCTCGGCTGGTCGGCCCTGGCCGCGGTGGTGCTGGGCGGGGTGACGTACGTGACCTCGTCGGGGATCGTGGCCAAGGTCCTCGGCGACCTGAACCGGCTCGGCAACCGCGAGACCCCGGTGGTCCTGTCCATCCTGGTCGTCGAGGACCTGGCCATGGCCGCCTACCTGCCGCTGATCACCGGGCTGCTGGTCGGGGGCGGGCTGCTGGCCAGCGTCCTGCCGGTCGGGGTCGCCCTGGCCACGGTGGCCGTGGTCCTGGTGGTCGCCGTCCGCTACGGCGAGACCCTCAGCCGGCTGGTGTTCAGCCCCAGCGACGAGGTGCTGCTGCTGGTCATCCTCGGCGTGGCCCTGGTCGTGGCCGGGCTGGCCCAGCAGCTCCAGGTGTCGGCCGCGGTCGGGGCGTTCCTGGTCGGCATCGCCCTGTCCGGCCGGGCCGCCGAGGCCGCCCACGACCTGCTCAGCCCCCTGCGCGACCTGTTCGCGGCCGTGTTCTTCGTGTTCTTCGGGCTCCAGACCGACCCGCGCTCGATCCCCCCGGTCGCGCTCGTGGCCACCGTCCTGGCCCTGGTGACGGCGGCGACCAAGGTCGCCACCGGCTGGTGGGCGGCCCGGAGGATCGGGGTCGGCTCCCGGGGGCGCTGGCGGGCCGGCACGGCCCTGGTCGCCCGGGGCGAGTTCTCGATCGTGATCGCCGGCCTGGCCGTGGCCGCCGGCCGCGAGGCCGAGCTGGGCCCGCTGGCCACCGCCTACGTGCTCATCCTGGCCGTCCTGGGCCCGGTCCTGGCCCGGACCTCCGAGCCCCTGCGGGTCGGCCTCAGCCGCCCGCTCACAGCTCGTGCAGGGCGGCGATCCGCTCGTCCACCGGCGGATGCGTGGCGTCCCCGGGAGCCATGATCCAGAGGTGGCGCAGGCCGGGCCCGTCCGGCGGCTGGCCGCCCGAGGCCAGCTTCCTGAGGGCGCTGACCAGGCCCGGCGGGTAGCGGGTGAGGCGGGCCCCGCCCTCGTCGGCGTCGAACTCGCGCCGGGGCGGGGCCAGCAGCCGCAGCAGCCCCGGGACCCGGCCGAGGGCGACCCCGAGGGTGGCCAGGCGCGCCCCCCAGCTCCAGATGTGGTTGAGCTCGTGGGCGAGCACGCCCTCCAGCTCGACCCGGTTCAGGGTGGTGAGCAGCCCCCGGGTGACGACCAGGGCCGACCGGGAGGGGTCGCGCCCGACCGAGAAGGCGTTGGCGGCGTCGCTGTCGACCACGTACAGCCGGGGCACGGGCAGGCCGGCGGCCTGGCTCAGGCCCTGGACCAGGTTGTGGTAGCGGGGCCAGCGGCCCGGGTCGGCGGCCTGGGCGCCGGCGTCGCGCAGCGCGGCCCGCTCCCCCACCCCGGGAGCGAACCCGACCACCAGCACGGCCAGGCCCAGCCCGGCCCCGAGCCCGCTCACCCCGAGGCCCAGGACGAGGGTGACCAGGAGCCCGAACAGGGCCAGGGCGGCCACGACCACGGCCACCGTGACCTGGTAGGCGCGGCGGTTGGCGGCGATCTGCTCCCGCAGGAGCACCAGCGTGCTCAAGGAAGGAGGACGATGCCGACCCAGGTGCCGAAGACCACCGAGGCGACCAGCAGGGCCAGGGGGGTGAGGCGGCCGTAGGCGCGCCCCAGGGGGCCGGGCGGCGGCTCGTCGCCGGCCCGCACGTTGCGGTTGAGCATGCCCAGGACCGGCAGCAGGAGCACGGCCAGGACGCCCTGGGCGAGGCCGAGCAGGGCCCCCCAGCCGACGAAGGTGGCCGAGTCGAGCTGCTGGAACACCTGGCGGTAGACGAGGGCGAGCAGGGCGCCGGCGACCACCTGCACGGTCACCCCGTAGATGTAGACCATGCTGCTCCGCTCCCGGAGCAGCAGGCCGCCCTCGAAGCGGAGCAGGTCCAGCCGGGTCAGGCGCAGCCCCAGGAACCCGGCGTACACCGTCGCCGCCACGATCGCCCCGATGATCCCGCCCCACAGGGCCGCCGCCACGTCCACGCCGCCTCCTCGACTCGCCGCTCGACGGCGCAGTGTACCGAAACGCTCACCCCGCGAGAGCGGCCTGGTAGACCTCGGCCACCTCGGCGGCGACCACCTCCCAGGCGTAGCGGCGGGCGGACACCGCGGCCGCCTCGCCCATGGCGGCCAGGCGGGCCGGGTTGTCGAGCAGACCGGCCAGGGCCGCGGCCAGGGCCTCGGGGTCGCGGGGCGGGACCAGCAGCCCGTCGGCGCCGTCGCGGACCACCTCGCGGTAGCCGCCGATGTCCGAGCAGACCACCGGCAGGCCGACGGCCATGGCCTCGGCCAGGACGATCCCGAACGACTCCCCGCCCAGCGACGGGGCGCAGAACACGTCGGCCGAGGCGTAGCAGGAGGGCAGGTCGGCCTGGGGCACGGAGCCGACGAAGACCAGGTCGGGCCGGAGCCGGGGCGGGACCATGGCCATGGCCTTGTCCTGGATGTGCCGGTCGTCGCGGCCGACCACCAGCAGGCGCAGCCGCGGGAACGCCGGCTTGAGCCGCAGGAACGCCCTGACCAGGTACTCCAGGCCCTTGCGGGGCTCGAGCCGGCCGACGAACAGGACCGTCGGGCCGTCGCCCTTCCAGCCCTCGAGGGGCTCGGGGCGGGCGAAGAACTCGGGCGCGACCCCGTTGGGGACGACCGCCATGGCGCCGCCGAAGTGCCCCTGCCAGGTGTCCCGGGCCGAGGCGCTGACGGCGATCCTGGCCTCCATCCGGTCGTAGACGCGGCGCAGCAGGGGGCTGGCCGCCTTCAGGGCGAGGGAGCGGTCCAGGTTGGCGTGGAAGGTTCCCACCACCGGCACCGGGCCCGCTTGGGTGACGGTGAGCATGCCGACGCTCGGGGACAGCGGCTCGTGCACGTGGAGCAGGTCGTAGCCGCCCCGGTGCACGGCCCGCCGGACCCGGACAAGGGTCCGGGGGCCGATGGCGATGCGGGCCACCGAGCCGTTGTAGGGGACGGCCAGCGACCCGCCCAGGCCGACGAAGCCGGGCTCGGCCACCGGCGCCTCGGCCGGGGCGAGCACGTCGACCCGGTGGCCGGCCTGGCGGAGCTCGCCGGCCAGGGCCCGGACGTGGTTGCCGACCCCGCCGGGCACGGTCCACTCGTATGGGCAGACCAGACCGATGTTCACGACGGCCCAGCCGGTGGCGGGTCGGTACCTTGCTGGCCACGGGGGACCGGGGACCGGTTCCGGTGGAAGTAGGGGCTGAGCACGTGCCACTGGGTGGGGGCGGCCGCGATCAGGCCCTCGAACTCGTCGGCCAGCCGCTGGGTGAGGGCGACGGTGTCCTTGCGGGTGTCGCCGGAGCGCTCGGGCACCAGCGGCGGGTGGACGACGGCCCGCCAGTGCCCGGGACGGCGGTCGTGGTAGACGCTGCAGGGCAGCAGCGGCGCCCCGGTCCGCAGGGCGATCGAGGCCGGCCCGCCCGGCATCACCGCCCGGGCCCCGAACAGCCGCACCTCCAGGCCGCCCCCGGTCAGGTCGCGGTCGCAGACCAGGCAGGCCAGGCGGCCGGCGCGCAGGGCCCTGACGACCCCGCGGAGGGTCTCGCTGCCGTCGTCCAGCGGCAGCAGCTCCATCCCGAGGGCCCGCCGGTAGACGGCGAAGCGCTCGTACAGCTCGGCCGGCTTCAGCCGCTCGACCACGGCGGTGGCCGGGTAGCCGACGGCGGCCAGCCAGGCCCCGCCGGCGTCCCAGTTGCCGATGTGGGGGCTGGCGAAGATGGCGCCCCGGCCGCCGGCCAGGGCGGTGTCGATGTGCTCGCGGCCCTCGATGCGCAGCCGCTGGCGGATGTCGGCGGCCGTCAGGTCCTCCAGCCGGAACGCCTCCACCCAGTAGCGGCCGTAGCTGGCGAAGCCCTGCCGGACCGCCCGCCGCAGCTCGCGGGGGCCGGTGGCGGGGCCGAGGACCTGGGCCAGGTTGGCCGTCAGGGCCTCGCGGCGGTCACGGTCCAGGGCCAGGGAGACCCGCCCGCCGACCCCGCCGAGGGCGTGGGCCACCGGCTCGGGGAGCTTGCGGACCAGCGTCCAGGCGGCCAGCCAGCGGCGAGAGGCCGCCTGGCTGTTGGGGATCACCTGCCGATGTCCGGCCCGACGTCGGATTGCTGCCAGACGACCAGGAGGCGCTGGACCACGGTGATGGCGGTGCCGGCGACCAGCACCCACAGGCCGGCCTCGGCATGCCCAAGCAGCAGGGCGAGCCCGAGGACGATGACCCGCTCGGGGCGCTCGGCGATGCCGACGTTGCAGGCGAAGCCGAGCGACTCGGCCCGGGCCTTGATGTAGGAGACGATCAGCGACAGGCCGAGCACGAGGGCGGCCAGCACGGCCATGGCGTCGAGGTCGCGGACGGCGGCGAACCAGATGATGCCCGACAGCACGGCCGCGTCCGACAGCCGGTCGACGACCGAGTCCAGGAAGGCACCCTTGCGCGAGACCCGGCCCGAGGCCTTGGCCACGGCCCCGTCGAGCATGTCGGGGAGGCCGGACAGGAGGCTGACGGCGCCGCCGATCACGGGCTGGCCGGTGGCGATGAGGGCGCCGGCGCCGAGGCTGCCGGCGAGGCCGATGGCGGTCAGGCCGTTGGCGGTGATGCCGGCCTTGGCCAGGGCGTGGCCGGCCGGCTCGGTGACGTGACGGAAGGTGTCGCGGGCCTTGGACGAGAGCACGAGGGATACCTGTCGTGACGGGGGTGTTCGTGGGGGAACACCCAAGGTTGAACTTGGGGAGGCTAGCACTCCTGTAGACCCGGCTCAACGGCGACCGGTTACGGCAATATGCGGTGGTAGCATCGCCGCTCCGGCGACATCGAGGGAGGCTGGCCGCCTGTGAAGAGCTACCCCACCGACCATGTCCGCAACATCCTGATCGTTGGTCACGGGGGCGCCGGCAAGACCTCGCTGGTCGAGGCGGTGTGCCACGCCACCGGGGCCACCAACCGCATCGGCCGGGTCGAGGACGGGACCACCGTCACCGACTTCGAGCCCGAGGAGACGCGCAAGCAGATCTCGGTCTCCCTGGCCGTCGCCCCGGTCGAGTACGACGGCTTCAAGATCAACCTGCTGGACGCCCCCGGCTACGCCGACTTCGTGGGCGACGTGCGCTCGGCCCTGCCCGCCGCCGACGGGGTCCTGTTCGTGGTCTCGGCCGTCGAGGGGGTCGAGACCCAGACCGAGGTCGTCTGGACGATGGCCGAGGAGCTGGGGCTGCCCCGGGCCTTTTTCATCAACAAGCTGGACCGGGACCGGGCGTCGTTCGCCCGCAGCCTCGACGGCATCCAGGCCGCCTTCGGCAAGGCCTGCGCGCCGCTGTACCTGCCCATCGGCGAGGAGCACGACTTCGGCGGCCTGGTCGGCCTGCTGTCGGGCCGCGCCTTCACCTATGAGAACGGCAAGCGCAGCGAGGGCGACGTCCCCGCCGACCTGACCGAGGCCGCGGCCAGCCTGCGCGAGCAGCTCATCGAGGCGATCATCCAGGAGTCCGAGGACGAGGAGCTGATGGACCGCTACCTCGGCGGGGAGGAGATCGCCCCCACCGACCTGATCGGCGACCTGGAGCAGGCGGTGGCCGCCGGGCGGCTGTTCCCGGTGCTGGCCGGGGCGGCCATCAAGAACATCGGCGTGGCCGAGCTGCTGGAGGTCTGCACCCAGGCCTTCCCCTCCCCCGCCGAGCGCCCCGAGGTCGAGGGCCGCCGCGCCGACCCGGACGGCCCCCTGGCCGCGTACGTGTTCAAGACCATCGCCGACCCGTACGTCGGGCGCATGAACCTGTTCCGGGTGGTCTCGGGCACCTTCCGCCCCGACAGCACGGTGTTCAACGCCACCAAGCGCAAGGACGAGCGGGTCGGCCACCTGCTGACCGTCCGGGGCAAGGCCCAGGAGCCGGCCGACCAGGTGGTGGCCGGCGACATCGGCGCCGTGGCCAAGCTGGCCGACACCGCCACCGGCGACACCCTCACGTCCAAGGACGCCCCGGTGGTGCTGCCGGCCCCGGTGATGCCCGACCCGCTGCTGCCGATCGCGATCGCCCCCAAGTCCCGCGGCGACGAGGAGAAGCTCTCCTCCGGGCTGGCCCGGACCGAGGCCGAGGACCTGACCGTGCGGGTGGAGCGCAACCCCGAGACCCATCAGACCATCCTGTGGGGCATGGGCGAGAACCACATCGAGGTCACCCTGGAGCGGCTCAAGCGCAAGTACGGGGTCGAGGTCACCCAGGTCCCGCTGCTGCTCCCCTACAAGGAGACCTTCAAGGCCCCGGTCAAGGCCCTGGGCCGGCACGTGAAGCAGTCGGGCGGCCACGGCCAGTACGCCATCTGCAACATCGAGGTCGAGCCGCTGCCCCGGGGCAGCGGGTTCGAGTACGCCGACAAGATCTACGGCGGGGCCGTGCCCAACCAGTTCATCCCGTCGGTCGAGAAGGGCGTGCGCAAGGCCATGGAGGACGGCCTGGTCGCCGGGTTCCCGGTGGTCGACATCAAGGTCACCCTGTACGACGGCAAGTTCCACTCGGTCGACTCCTCCGACATGGCCTTCCAGATCGCCGGCGGCCTGGCCATGAAGGAGGCGGCCGCCCAGGCCGACATGGTCCTGCTCGAGCCGGTGCTGGAGCTGGAGGTGCTGGTGCCCGACGAGTACGTGGGCGACATCCTCGGCGACCTGTCGTCGCGGCGCGGCCGGGTGGTCGGGACCGACCCCGTGGGCACCGGCAAGACGCTGGTCCGGGCGACCGCGCCCGAGGCCGAGGTGGTCCGCTACGCCATCGACCTGCGCTCCATGACCAGGGGCAAGGGGTCGTTCGCGCGCCGCTTCTCCCACTACGAGGAGCTGCCGCCGCACATGGCCGCCAAGGTCATCGAGGAGGCCAACGCCCGCAAGTGAGCGAGGACGATCAGGTGCTGACGGCCCTGTCCAGCCGCCCCGGTTGGGCGGCGGTGGCGGGCGGCCGCAGGGGCAGGCTGAGCCTGACCACGGTGCCGCCGCCCTGGCGTCGCTCCACCCAAGACCGCCCGCCCACGTACTCCAGGAACTGACGGACCACCAGCAGTCCCATGCCGCGCCCGTCGCTCGGGCCCTGGGGGGTGCCGCGGTCGGCGACCACCACCTCGACCTGGCCGGCTGCCGGGTCGGCGTAGACGGCGACCTCCACCTCCTCGGGCCCGCCA
>DASUPQ010000103.1 GCA_036280995.1 Actinomycetota bacterium
GAACCGGAGAACGCCGACGATGGATGTCCAAGGAGTGGTGCGGTTGCTGCAGGCCGGGGCGAGCGACCGCGAAGTGGCCCAGCTGGTGGGGCGGAACCGGCGGACGGTCGCGCGGTATCGGCGGTGGGCCGAGCGCGAAGGATTGCTGTCCGGGCCGCTGCCGGCGCTGGGTGAGCTCGAGACGCGGCTGGCGGCGAGCCTGCCGGCGACGCTGCCGCCGCAGCAGACCTCGACGGTCGAGCGGTACCGCGAGGAGATCGTGGCGCTGCGCGCGCAGGGCGTGGAGGCGGCGGCGATCAAGACCCGGCTGGAGGAGCGGCACCGGGTGCCGATCAGCTACAGCGCGGTCTGGCGGCTGGTCCGCCGGCTGGAGCCCCCGGCGGAGCCCGAGACGTTCGTGCGGGTGGAGGTGCCGCCCGGGAGCGAGGCCCAGGTCGACTTCGGGGCGGCCGGGCGGGCGATCGACCCGGCCGACGGGCGGGTGCGCAAGGCCTGGGTGTTCGTGCTGGTGCTGGCCTGGAGTCGGCACAGCTACGCCGAGGTGGTCTTCGACCAGCGGGTCGAGACCTGGCTGCTGTGCCACCGCCACGGGTTCGAGTTCTTCGGCGGCGTGCCCGAGCGGGTGGTCCTGGACAACCTGAAGGCGGCGATCGTCAAGGCCAGCTTGCACGATCCGGTCGTGCAACGGTCGTACCGCGAGTGCGCCCAGCACTACGGGTTCCGGATCGCGGCCCTGCCGCCGCGGACGCCGCATCTGAAAGGGAAGGTCGAGCAGGGCGGGGTCCACTACGTCGCCCGCAACTTCCTGGCCGGGCGCGAGCCGGAGCCGCTGGACGTGCTGAACGCCAAGCTCCAGCGGTGGCTGCTCGACGTGGCCGGGCGCCGGATTCACGGCACGACGAAGGCGGTGCCACTCGACCGGTTCGAGCAGGTCGAGTGCGCGGCGCTCCGGCCGCTGCCGGCGGTCGGGTACGACTCGGCCAGCTGGAAACAGGCCGGGGTCTATCGCGACGGCTACGTCGTCTTCGCGGGGGCCTACTACTCGGTCCCGTTCCGGCTGGTCGGCCAGACGGTCTGGATCCGCGGCGGCACCCGGACGGTCGAGCTGTTCACGGCCGACCACCAGTTGGTCGCGACCCACGACCGGGCCCGCCAGCCGGGCGACCGCCTGACGACGCTGGCCCATCTGCCACCCCACAAGGTGCCGGGGCTGACGGCCAGCCGGGCGACCTGCCGGACCCAGGCCGAGGCGATCGGCCCGGCCACGCTGGAACTGGTCGGTCGGCTGCTCGACCACCGCCCGGAGGACCGGCTGAAGATCGCCCAGCGGGTGCTCCGACTGGGCACCGCGTTCGGCGCCGACCGCCTGGAGCGGGGCTGCGCCCGGGCCCTCTTCTACGACAGCCCCGAGTACCCGACCCTCAAGCGGATCCTGGCGTCCGGGCTGGACCAGGCTGCCCTGGATGCCGCCACCACCCCGGCCCCGCATGGCCGCTTCGCCTTCGCCCGGCAGGCCACCGAGTTGGTCCGGGCGCTGTTTGGAGGGACCGACGATGACCGCGAGTGAGCTGCCGCATCAGCTGGCGCCCCACCTCCGCCGCCTACGGCTCTCGGGCATCCTCGACACGCTCGAGGTCCGCACCCAGCAGGCGATCGCCGAGCATTGGTCGTACGTCGAGTTCCTGGCCCGGCTGATCCAGGACGAGGCCGAGCGCCGCGAGCACAAGCGGCTCGACCTCCGCCTCCGGCGCGGCGCGGTCGACACCACCAAGACCCTCGAGCTGTTCGACTTCGGCTTCAACCCGGGCATCAACCGCCAGCAGGTCTTCGACCTCGCCACCTGCGCCTTCGTCCGGCAGCGCCGCAACGTCCTGATCTGCGGCCAGACCGGCGTCGGCAAGACCCACCTCGCCCAGGCGGTTGCTCACGAGGCCGCCCGCCAGGGCTTCGAGGTGCTCTACACCACCGCCGACCAGCTCCTGCGCCATCTCCACGCCGGCCGCGCCGACGGCTCGACCGACCAGCGCCTCCAGCGCTACCTCGCCCCGGCCCTGCTGGTCATCGACGACTTCGGCCTCAAGCCGCTGCCGCCGACCGGCCCGGTCGACCTCTACGACGTCATCAACGGCCGCTACGAGAAGGGCAGCATCGTCGTCACCAGCAACCGCGCCCCGGCCGAATGGCCGGAGCTGTTCGGCGATCCGCTGCTCGCCAACGCCGGCCTCGACCGCCTCGGCCACCGGGCGAACGTCCTCCTCATCACCGGTCGCAGCTTCCGCATGGCCGACCGACCAGACCTCCCGGAGGTGCCCATGCCGACCACCTGAAGCCCACGCGAGACGACCCAATCGTTCAGCTGACGACCGAGATCATCGCTCGCGCAGCCCTTCACCTGGTGCACTTTGGCCGTAAACCGCTGGTGCACCTTCGCCGTAAACGGGTGGCGCACTTCCAGCCGTAACTTGACATCAGCGGGTCCGCGGGCTTGGCGGCCGCTGATTGTTCGGCGAGCGCGGCCGGGCCGGAGGCACCCTCCGTCA
>DASUPQ010000104.1 GCA_036280995.1 Actinomycetota bacterium
CAACATCAGCTCGGTGATCGGGGAGAAGGGCAACATCGGCCAGGCCAACTACGCCGCCGCCAAGTCGGGCCTGTTCGGGCTGACCAACAGCCTGGCCCTGGAGACGGCGCGCAAGGGGATCACGGTCAACTCGGTCGCGCCGGGGTTCATCGCCACCGAGATGGTCTCGGCCATGCCCGAGGAGGCCCTCCAGCGGGTGATCGGTCAGATCCCGGTGGGTCGCCTGGGCGAGCCGGACGAGGTTGCCCGGGTGGTCGAGTTCCTGGCCGACCCCGAGTCGGGGTACATCACCGGGGAGATCTTCGACGTCAACGGCGGGCTGTACATGTAGGGAACCGAGCAAGGCTAGCAAGGCTAAGGAGTAAGCACATGGCTGCAGAGCGTGAGGTCGTCGTCCTCTCCGGGGTCCGCACGGCCGTCGGGAAGTACGGGGGGAGCCTGAAGGACATGCCGCCGGCCGACCTGGGGGCGGCGGTGGTCCGCGAGGCGGTGAGCCGGTCCGGGGCCGAGCCGGCCGACGTCGGACACGTGGTGTTCGGCAACGTCATCCACACCGAGACCCGCGACATGTACCTGTCCAGGGTGGCCGCGGTGAACGGCGGCCTCCCGGTCGAGACGCCGGCCTTCACCCTCAACCGGCTGTGCGGGTCGGGGCTGCAGGCGATCGTCTCGGCCGCCCAGCTGGTCCTGCTCGGCGACACCGAGGTGGCCCTGGCCGGCGGGGCCGAGTCGATGAGCCGCGGGCTGTACGGGATGCCGGCGATGCGCTGGGGCGCCCGCATGGGCGAGACCAGCGCCTCGGACATGATGGTCGGGGCCCTGACCGACCCCTTCGACGACTGCCACATGGGGGTCCCGGCCGAGAACGTGGCCGGCAAGTGGGGCATCTCCCGCGAGGACCAGGACGCGCTGGCCGTGCAGTCCCACCAGCGGGCGGCCAAGGCCACCGCCGAGGGCCACTTCAAGGACCAGATCCTCCCCATCGAGCTCAAGAGCCGCAAGGGCACCAGCACCTTCGACACCGACGAGCACATCCGGGCCGACGCCTCGATGGAGGGCATGGCCAAGCTGCGCCCGGTGTTCGACAAGAGCGGGTCGGTGACCGCCGGCAACGCCGCCGGGATCAACGACGCCGCCGCCGCGGTGGTCCTGGCCGACGCCGGCTGGGCCGAGCGCAAGGGCCTGGCGCCGATGGGCCGGCTGGTCGCCTACGCCCACGCCGGGGTCGAGCCCAAGTACATGGGCATCGGTCCGGTGCCGGCGGTCCGGATGGTGCTGGAGAAGGCCAACCTCAAGGTCGATGACATCGACGTGTTCGAGCTCAACGAGGCCTTCGCGGCCCAGGCGCTGGCCGTGGTCCGCGACCTCAGCCTCCCCGAGGACCGCACCAACCCCAACGGCTCGGGCGTCTCCCTCGGCCACCCCATCGGGGCCACCGGCTGCATCCTCACCGTCAAGGCCCTGTACGAGCTGGAGCGCATCGGCGGCCGCCGCGCCCTGGTCACCATGTGCATCGGCGGCGGCCAGGGCATCGCCGCCATCTTCGAACGGGCCGCATGACGCCAGCCGCATGCGGTGAGCGTGGGGGCTGTGGACAGCCCCGGACGCCTCGTTCCCCCGGTGGGGTAGCCTCCCCCACCGGGGGACCCGGCATCGGCGGGCCAGGGTGAAGGCCGCCGGCCGCGGTGAAGGCGGCCGACCGCGGTGAAGGCCGCCGGGCCTCCGGCCACCCGCCCGTCGGCAACGGTCTCGCTGGTGGGCGGCCCCGGACGGGACCGGCTGGGGCGCTGCGCGGCCCCCGGCTGCGGCCGCTGGTTCGTCCAGCGCCACCGGGCGGCCTAGCGCGGCTACTTCTCGTGGATGTAGCTGCCGGGGGCGTCGGCGATGGGGGGGTGCTTGGCGTTGCCCATGGGCGGGGGCTTGCGGCGCTGGCCGCCGTGGGCCTTGGCCCAGGGGACCCAGTCGTCCCACCAGGAGCCGGCGTGCTCGGTCGCCCCGGCCAGCCACACGTCGGGGTCGGGCGGGGTGTCGTCGTTGGTCCAGTGGCGCGCCTTGGGGTTGGGCGGGTTGACGATCCCGGCGATGTGGCCCGAGGAGCTGAGCACGAACCGGGTGTCGCCCTTGACCAGCTGGGTGGTGCTGTACGACGACTTCCACGGGGTGATGTGGTCGTTGGCCGCCCCGACCAGGTACAGGTCCTGGGTCACCGCGTCCAGGTGCAGCCGGACCCCGGCCAGCTCCATCTCGCCCCGGGCCAGCTGGTTGTCCAGGTAGCAGGTGCGCAGGTAGAACGAGTGCATGGCCGCGGGCATGCGGGTCGAGTCGGCGTTCCAGGCCAGGATGTCGAAGGCCGGCGGATCCTCGCCCATGAGCCAGTTGCTGGCCACGTAGTTCCAGATGAGGTCGTTGGCCCGCAGCAGGTCGAAGGTCAGGGCCATCTCGCGGCCCTCCAGGTAGCCCTGGCGGGCCATCTTGGCCTCGAGGCGCTCGACCGTCTCGCGGTCGGTGAAGGACCCCAGCACCCCGGGCTTGGAGAAGTCGATCAGGGTGTTGAGCAGGGTGGCCGAGCGGACCCGCTGGTCGCCGATGGCGTCCAGGTAGGCGATCAGCATGGTGGTCAGGGTGCCCCCGAGGCACAGCCCGACCACGTTGGCCTGGGGTGCGCCGGTGATGTCGCGGACGACGTCGAGGGCGGTGACCGGTCCCTGGAGCAGGTAGTCGTCCAGCTTCACCCCGTGCATGGTCTGGTCGGGGTTCCGGTAGCTGATCGCGAACACGGTGTGGCCGTGGTCGACCGCCCACTGGATGAAGCTGCGGCCCGGGGACAGGTCCATCACGTAGTACTTGTTGATCCAGGGCGGGCTGCACAGGATCGGCGTCTCGTAGGTGGTCCGGGTCGTGGGCTGGTACTGGATCAGCTCCATCAGGGCGTTGCGGAACACCACCTTGCCCTTGGTGGCGGCCAGGTTCTCGCCAAGGGTGAAGGGCCGGGCGTCGACCTGGCGCGGCTTGCCGTTGTTGCTGACGAGGTCGTCCAGGAAGTGGTTGAGCCCGCGGACGGCGCTCAGGCCGCCGGTGTCGAAGGCCCGCTTGAGGGCGGCCGGGTTGGTGGGCAGGAAGTTCGTGGGGGCCATGGCGTCGATCAGCAGCTGGGCGGCCAGGTCGGCCTTGGCCCGCCAGCGCGGCTCCAGCTCGGCCGCGGTCACCAGCTCCTTGGCCAGCCTGGCCGTCAGCAGGTAGCTCTGCTGGAGGGCGAAGAACAGCGGGTTGCCCTCCCAGGCCGCGTCGGCGAAGCGGCGGTCCCTGGCCGGCGCCGGGATCGGCGGGCTGGTCTGGCCCCCGAGGGCCCGGGCGAGGCTGACGGCGCCGGCGGCGGCCATGCCGGTCGCGTACCGGAGGCCGGCCAGCGCCCCGCCGAAGGGATGACGGGCCAGTCCGGCCCCCACCTCGGCCATCGCCTTGGCGAGCGAGACCGGGTCGAGGCTGGCGACGAGGCCGGCCTCGGGGCCAAGGGCCTCGGCCGCGCGCTCGGCGACGCGTTCGCCGTCCTGTCGGTCCATCCCGCGGTCACTATGACGAGCAGGTGCGTACTACGTCAACTGCATCCAGAGCAGGACGAGGCCCCTGGTCTGGGGCCTCGTCTCGCCGGGGGATCCGCTGGGGGACCGGTCAGCTCTTGACGCTCTTGGCGGCCTTGGTGCCCTGCTCCTCGAGCTTCTCGTAGAGCGGGGTGGTCACCGCGATCGCCTTGTGGAAGAAGTCGCGCTGCGCCTTGAGCAGCTCGAAGGCGAAGTCGTAGGTGGTGTCGATGAGCTCGGCGGGGGAGGGGTAGCGGTCGGCGCCCGGCCAGGCGGCGGTCTTGGGCACGAACTGCTCGGCCGCCTCGGTCCAGCTGCGCAGCCCGTCGACGACGGCCTCCTGGCCCTTGCGGATGGTGTCGAGGACCTGGCCCTGCAGGTCGTCGGTGGCGGTCTTGGTGGTGGTGGCCATGCACACGTTCCTTTCCGGTGTGTCTTCTCTGATGCTGCGCAAACTATAGTTTGCATACCCATGGTTTGTCAAGTGCTACGCTTCTGGGACCATGAACGACCCCTGGAAGTCGCAGATGGAGGCCCTCGGTTCCTTCATCAGGACCCAGCGCAAGCTGGCCGACCTGTCGCTGCGGGAGCTGGCCGAGATGACCGAGGTCTCCAACCCCTACCTGAGCCAGCTCGAGCGGGGGCTCCACCAGCCGTCGGTCCGGGTCCTCAAGTCGATCGCCCAGGCCCTCAACATGTCCGCCGAGACCCTGCTGGTCCAGGCCGGGCTGCTCGAGGGCGGCGGCGGGGAGGGCGAGGCCCCCAGATCCTCGGTCGAGGTGGCCATCCGCACCGACCCGATCCTCTCCGACGACCAGAAGGAAGCCCTGATCAACGTCTACCGGACCATGGCCCGCGACCGCCGGCCGTCCTGAGCCCGCGGCCCCGGCCGGCGGTCACGCCACCGGGGCCGGCCAGGCGGCGCAGCAGCAGGGCCGCGCCCAGGCAGGCGAGCGTCACCACCAGCACGGCGGTCGGGATGACCGCGGGCGAGCTCAGGTCGACCAGGCGGCCGATCATGACCGGCAGCACCACCCCGCCGAGGTTGGCGGCGGCGAACACGATGGCCGTCGCCCCCCGGGCCCCCGGCGCCGCCTGGGCCAGCCAGGCCAGCGCGGTGGGGAACACCGGCCCGAGGGCCAGGCCGGCCAGGGTGTAGGCGACCGGGGCGAGCGCGGGGACGTGGGCCAGGCCCAACCCGGCCGCGGCCAGCAGCAGTGACCCGGCGGCCAGCACGGGCGCGGGCACCCGCAGGGCCAGGGGGATGGCCAGCAGCCGGCCGGTGGTGATGGCCGCCCAGTAGCCGGCCGTCCAGCTGGCCGCGACCGCCTGGCCGGCGCCGCCGGCCCGCAGGCTGGTCGTCTCCCAGCCGCCGATCCCGCTCTCCACCCCGACGTACAGGGCGCACAGGGCGACGAACCCCCAGACCACCGCGAACGGCGGCCGGTCCCCGGCGGGGGCGGGCGGCCGGGCCGTCCTCGGCAGGTCGCCGGCCAGGGCCAGGGCGGCCAGGGCCGCGCCGGCGCCGACGCAGAACGGCAGCCGGTACCCGCCGCTGGCGGCGACGGCCAGCGGCCCGAGGATCGCACCGGCCCCGAAGCAGGCGCCGAGCAGGTTGAGCATGGCCGTGGTCCGCTCGCCGAAGGCCTCGGCGAACAGCACGTTGATCTCGACCACCACCACCCCGAAGCCGACCCCGAGCCCGAACGCCGCCGCCAGCACCACCGGCCAGGCGGGGGCGAAGGCGATCCCGACCGCCCCGCCGGCCGCCAGGACGGCGGCGACCACCAGCCAGGTCCGGGGAGCCAGGCGCCGCTCCAGCCCCCACCAGCCGATCCCGGTCATGGCCCCGGCGAAGTGGAGGCTGAGCACCAGCGCCGACCCGCCGCCGCCCACCCCGTAGGCCGCCCGAAGCTCGGGGATGGACGGCCCGTACAGCGACAGCAGGAACCCGACCGCCGCCGCCAGCACCAGCACCCCAACGGTGGTGGGGCGCCTCATGGATCCTGGTCGGCGGTGAGCCGCGCCGTCGCCTCCTGCTGACGGCGGGCGGCCTCGGTGAGGAAGTGGAGGATCACCTCGAGCTGCTCGTCGGTGTAGCCGGCGTACAGCTCGTACAGCGACCCCACCCAGTCGGCGAACAGGGGGGCGACGGTGGCGTAGACGCGCTCGCTGTCGACCTCGACCAGGACGCTGCGGCCGTCGCCGGGGTTGGGGACGCGCCGGGCGAAGCCCTTGCGCTCCAGGCGGTCGACCAGCCCGGTCACCGACGCCGGGGCCAGCCCCGAGCGCCGGGCCAGCTCACCCGCGGTGAGCGGCCCGGAGCGCTCCAGCAGGTCCAGCGCCTTCTCCTCGGTGGCGCTGAGGCCCTGCCGGGCCGCGACGGCGGTGTGGAACATCACCGTGGCCGCGCTGGAGGCCCGGCCGGCCAGGGCCAGCCGCTCGAGCAGCTCCGCCCGCCGGTCGAGGGGTCTTGTCATACTCCACAGTGTAGCGTATATTTCGTTTGTCCAAACTAAATATCTGCACGAGGGAGCGGGGACATGCGCAAGGTCCTGATCGCCGGCGGCGGCATCGCCGGCCCAGTCACGGCGATGGCGCTGCAGCGCGCCGGCATCGACGCCGTCGTCTACGAGGCCCACGTCCCCGGCGGCGACGAGGCCGGGTCCTACCTCACCGTCGCCACCAACGGCCTGGACGCCCTGCGGGCCATCGACGCCGACGGGCCGGTGCTCGCCGCGGGCTTCCCGACCCCGACCAACGTGCTCCTCAGCGGCGGCGGGCGGCGGCTGGGGACCGTCAGCAACGGCGGGCGGCTGGCCGACGGGACCGTGAGCCACACCGTCAAGCGGGCCCGCCTGTACCGGGCGCTGCACGACCAGGCGGCCGGCCGCGGCGTCCGCATCGAGTACGGCCGCCGGCTGGCCGGGGCCGAGGCCACGGCGGGCGGCGGCGTGGCCGTCACCTTCGACGACGGCACCCGGGCCACCGGGGACCTGCTGGTCGGCGCCGACGGCGTCCACTCGGTGACCCGCAAGCTGATCGACCCCGCCGCTCCCGACGGCCGCTACGTCGGCCTGGTCAACTTCGGTGGCTACACCCCGGGCAGCAGCGGCGTGGCCGAGCCGGGCAGCTGGCACATGATCTTCGGCCGGCGGGCGTTCTTCGGCTATGTCGCCGACCCCGGCGGCGGGACGGTCTGGTTCGCCAACGTCCCCCGTCCGGCGGTGAGCCCGGCCGAGCGGGCGGCCACCAGTCCCGACCAGTGGCGGCGCCAGCTGGTGGAGCTGTTCGCCGGCGACCGCGGCCCGGCCGCCGGCCTGATCGCCGACGGCCGCCTCGAGCTGGCCGGCGACAGCACCCACGACCTGCCCAAGGTGCCGACCTGGCATCGGGGTCCCATGGTGATCGTCGGCGATGCCGCCCACGCCCCCTCGCCCACCTCGGGCCAGGGCGCCTCCATGGCCGCCGAGGACGCGGTCGTGCTCGCCAAGAGCCTGCGCGACCGGCCGACCGTCCCCGAGGCGCTGGCCGCCTACGAGGGCCTGCGCCGTCGGCGGGTCGAGCGCATCGTCGCCCAGGGGGCCCGCACGGGCAGCGCCAAGACCCCCGGCCGGGTCGGCCGCGTGCTCCGGGACCTGTCCCTGCCCCTGGTGTTCAAGCTGCTCGTCACCGAGCGGTCGATGGCCTGGATCTACGACCACCACATCGACTGGGACGCCCCCGTGGCCGTCCCGGCCTAGGCGGGGTGCGGCCGGGTGGCCACGAACAGCTCGTAGCTGCCTGGCTCCAGTTCCGAGTGCTCCACCGGGACCGCCCGGGCCTGGAAGCCGGCCTCGGACAGCAGGCGCAGCCAGGTGGCCCGGGGGAACAGCCCCTCGACGTGGCGGTCGTGCTCGACCCTGACCGAGCCGTCGGCCTCGCGCAGCAGGTAGGCGTAGTCGACGGTGTAGGTGGTGTCGAGCGGGTCGGGGTCCCAGGTCCACTCCAGGAACCGGACGGCGCGGCCGTGGCCGTCGTGGCCGCCCCAGTCGGTGCCGGTGCGGAAGGTCTCCCGCAGCTGGTCGGGGGCGAGCAGGGCGGCCCCGCCCGGCCGGCAGTGGACGAACGCCGTCTCGATCGCCTGCCGCAGGTCCTCCTCCGAGGTCATGTACATGACGGCGTCGTGGACGAACACGGCGTCGAAGGTGCGGCCCAGCCGGATGGTCCGCATGTCCCCCTGGACGTGCTCGCACCCGGGGTTCTCCTTGCGGCTGACCTCGAGCATGGCCGGAGACAGGTCGACCAGGGTGAGCTGGAAGTGGGCCTTGAGGTGGGCGGCGTTGTTGCCGCCGCCCGAGCCCAGCTCGAGCACGGTCACCGGTGGCCGGTCGGCCGCCTCGACCAGCAGCCGCCGGTAGACCTCGGCCTCCTCGGCGTACTCGGACGGCGCCGACAGCAGCGGCCACCACCCGGCGAGCTCGCCGTACATGCGTGGCTCCATGCCCGGGGAGTCTAACGGCCGGCCGGGCCGCAGCGGGACCGCGCCCGCTCCACCGCCTCCAGGACCTGATGCTGGAAGGCGCGGACGCGGGCGGGGTCGAGGGGGTGGGAGGGGTCGCCGTGGCGGATGGCCAGGGCGGTGGTGACGGTCGCCGGGTCGCTGGCGCGGGTCAGGGCCCAGGCGGCGGCCTCCTGCTTGGAGGACCAGACGTCCTCTGTGGCGTAGCGCCAGCCGCGGCAGGCGTTGAGGACCGACTGCTCCAGGGCCGGCTCGTTGGCCTGGTGCCAGGCCAGGGATTCGCGGACCGCCTCCAGCTGCCAGCGGCGGGGGATGGGGCCGACCAGCTCGGCGGGCGGGGGGCCGGTCAGGGTGCGGCCATGGGCCCGGAGGATGGCCAGGTCGAGCAGGAACCAGTGGGCGGGCTCGTCCGCCGGGTCGAACGAGACGTGGAAGGGCATGCGGGGCCCGGCGTTGAGGTTGACCGCGAACCGTGGCCGCCGGGCCGGGGTGGCGACCGCGGCCCGGGCGTAGAGCACGAGCTCCAGGCCCCGCAGCGGCCAGGTCATGGCCAGCTCGCCCAGGCCGGCGGCCACGGCCTGGCGGCGCTCGTCCGGCGGGTCGGTGGCGCAGACGGCCACGACGTCGACGTCGCTCTGGGCCGCGACCCCGCCAAGGGCCCCCGACCCGATCAGGTAGGCGGCCACCAGCTCGTCGCCGAGCAGGCGCCGCAGCAGCCCGGCGGCGGCCCGGCCGCACGCCTCGACCTGGCCGGCCGGCTCCATCAGCGGGCGGGCGCCAGCTCGGCGACGACCAGGACCACCCGTCTGCGCGACCGGCCTGCCCGCATGCTGCCCGCTCCCCCTGCCGACGGTGTCCCTCCTCCATTGTCCCCGGACGGCCTCCTGTCCGGGGTGGTGCGTACAATCCCGGCCGTCGGCCGGACGCCGGAGGCGAGCATGACCCCGCTGCACGTGACCAACGGCGACATCGTCGCCGACCACCTGCGCCGCGCCGGGCTGGCTGCGGACGCGCTGGCCTGGGCCGACGTCCTGCACGAGGGGCCGGTCCCGGCCGGGCTCGACGACGCCGGGCTGCGCCGGGTCCGGGCCGAGTTCCTCGCCGGGGCGGACGGCGTCGACGCCGAGGCGGTGCGGCGCCGGTTCGAGGACCGCGACCGCGCCCTGGCCGCCGGCCGCGACGGCGGGTACCTGCTCTGGTTCGAGGCCGACCTGTACGACCAGCTCCAGCTCGCCCAGATCCTGGCCATGCTCCGCGACACCGGGGTGCCGCCGGACCGGGTCAGGCTGGTCTGCATCGGCGAGTACCCCGGCATCGCCCACTTCGGCGGGCTGGGCGAGCTCGAGCCCGGCCAGTTCCCCGGCCTGCTGGAGACCGCCGCCGCGCTGACCGACGGGGCCCTCGACCTGGGCGCCGCCGCCTGGGCGGCGCTGCGGGCGGCCGACCCCGGCGGGCTGGCCGCGATCGCGGCCAGCCGCTCGCCCGAGCTGCGCTTCCTCGGCGAGGCCTTCGACCGGCTCGGCCGCGAGTACCCCTCGACCCGCGATGGCCTCTCCCTGACCGAGCGGCGCCTCCTGGCCGCCATGCACGACGGGAGCGAGCCGAGCGCCGGGGCGGTGTTCGCCCGGCTGGGGGAGCGGGAGGCACGGCCGTTCCTGGCCGACCTGTTCTGCTTCCGGATCCTGGCCCGGCTGGCCGGGGGCCGGGTGCCGCTGGTCGAGCTCGACCCGCCGGCCGGGGAGGTGGCCGCCGCCACCCGCCTGCGCCTCACCGCGGCCGGTGGGCGGGTGCTGCGGGGCGAGGCCGACCACGTGGCCCTCAACGGCATCGACCGCTGGGTCGGAGGCGTCCACCTCCACGGGCAGGAGGCCCGCTGGCGCTGGGACGAGGGCACCGAGTCAGTCACCCGCGCGGCCGCCTGATTTCACCCGACCCGGGTGATGCGCGGCCGGGCGGCACCCGTCAGGCTCCCAGGCGTGACTTCCGCCTTCTCGTCCAGCTGGCCCGCCAGCCGCAACGAGTTCTGGTCCTGGCAGGTCAGGGGCGCCTGCCGGACGGCCGGGCCCGCGTTGTTCTACTCGCCCGAGGGCGAGCGTGGCTCCCGCAAACGGCGCCGCGAGAGCGCCGCCAAGGCGATCTGCGCCACCTGCGACGTGGCCGAGGTCTGCGCCGCCTACGCGCTCGCCTGGCGGGAGCCGTACGGCACCTGGGGCGGGCTGTCCGAGGCCGACCGGGAGACCCGCTACCCGGAGCTGGACCCGGCCCAGGCCAGCATCGCCTACCGCGACGCCCTGGCCGCCTGGTACCGCCGCGCCGAACTGGCCGGCGACCCGCTGGACGCCCCGGCGGTCAGCCTGAGCGGGTGATGTCCAGCCGGGCCGTCTGGTGCCGGAACTCCAGCGGCACCAGCAGCAGCCTGGTCGCCGTCAGCAGCCCGGGGGCATACGCCTCCCGCAGCCGGCGGAACTCCGCCCAGGCCCGCTCGTAGGGATGAAGCGGCACCCCGAGCCCGCGCAGGCGCTCGTAGGCCTCCCGGAACGGCGCCTCCTCGGTGGCCGCGCCGTCCGGCTCGGCCAGCCGGAGCCGGGCCGAGGCCATCCCCTGGAGGCTCTGCAGCAGCCTCGACGACCGCCGCCACAGCCGCGCCGCCGGCCCGACCCGGGGGCTGTCGACCGCGGCCAGGCAGATGGTGGCGGCGTCGAGCACCACCCCGAGCGCCGTCAGCCAGTTCTGGCCCGGCTGCCGGGAGCGGAACAGGGCCAGCATCGGGTAGGCGGTGTGGCTGTCGAACACCTCGTCGCACCACCGCTCCCAATCGGTGAACGCCGCCGCCACCGCCTGGCCGCCGCCGCTGGCGTAGCAGGCCTCCAGGAACCCGATCGGCGTGGTGGCCTCGTCCGACATGTCGTCCAGGGAGAGGAGCTGGACCTCCCGGCGGCTGTAGGCGCCGTACAGGGTGGGCAGGTAGCCGATGACCAGGGCCATGGTGACCAGCCCCATGAACGCCTCCAGCAGGACCAGCAGGCGGGCCAGGCCACCGGTGGGCACGAGGTCGCCGAAGCCGACGGTGAAGAACCCGACGCCGGCGAAGTAGACGGCGTCGAGGTAGCCGTCGACACCGGTGACGGCCGAGCGCAGCCCCCACCACACCGCGCCCCAGCCCATGACGAGCAGCACCACCCAGGTCACGAGCAGGCCGAGCAGCGACAACGGCCCGTAGACGGCCAGGAACCCCTCGCGCAGCTCCGGCTCGACCCGCTGCCCCAACGCGACCCAGGCGCGCCAGGTCCGCCGGTAGAAGACCTGGGTCGGCCAGCCCCGGCCGCGCCGGCGCCGGGTCGTGACCAGGGTGCTGACGGCGTCGGCGGCGGTGACGAGCACCAGCGCCAGCCCGGCGACCACGGCCAGGAGCTCGACGACACCGACGGCACTCAACTCGACCGCCACATTCGGGCGTCTGCTGAATTTCGTCAACGTCCCACACCTGTGGGCGAACTTGCGGTAGCGTCCCCCGCCGTTCGACGTGCCTTCCGTCTCCTTCCCCACGGAGGCCGCCTTGCTGTCGGCTGCCCGCTCTGCCGCCGCCCCGCGGCGATCCCTCACCCTCGTGCTCGTCGCCGCCCTGGCCGCGCCCCTGCTGGCGGCGCCGGCCAGCGCCGGCCCCCAGGACCGGGCCGAGCTCTCCCAGGTCCAGCGCAACCTGGAACGGATCCGCAAGGTCCTGGAGAACGCCAAGGCGGATGCCTCCGAGGTCGCCGCCGCCCTCGAACAGGCCGACCGGGACGTGGCCGCGGCCCAGGTCGCCCTGGCCGAGGCCGAGCGCCGGTTCCGGGCCGCCCAGGCCCGGCGGAAGCAGGCCGCCCTCGAGGCCGCCCGGGCCAAGCTGGAGGTCGAGGCCCAGCAGGCGGTGATCGACCGGCGGGCCTACGCGACCTACGTCAACAGCGGCGCCTCGGCCATGCTCACCCTGGTCGTCGACGCCGACAGCGTCGGCGACCTGCTCGACCGCTCCAAGCTGCTCGACAACGTGGCCAAGGCGGCCAACAACGAGCTCCAGGCGCTGGTCGACGCCAAGGTGGCGGCCGACGCGGCCCGGCGCCGGGCCGTCGCGGCCGAGGAGCAGGCCGCCGAGGAGGAGGCGCGGATGCGCGCCCGCGCGGCCGAGCTGGAGGCGATCCGGGCCGCCCGGGCCGCCGCCCAGCAGGTCCTTGAGGCCAAGATCGACTCGCTCCAGGCGCGCCAGGGCTCGCTGCGGGCCAGGTCGGGCCGGCTGATCCGCAAGATCAAGGCCGAGGAGGCGGCGCGCCGGCGCGCCGCCGAGCGGGCCCGCAAGGCCCGGCTGGCCCGCCTGGCCCGGCAGCGGGCGGCGTCCTCGGGCCCGACCGTCCTCTCCAGCGACAGCGACGGCGGGCACCTCGGCGGGCCCAACACGAGCAGCTACAACTATCTCACCCCGACCGCCAAGCGGCTGTACGGGCTGGTGGTCAGGACCTTCGACGTCCACTCGATCGGCGGCTGGCGGCCGTACGGGTCGGTGCCGGGCAGCGACCACCCCCGCGGCCGGGCGCTCGACGTGATGACCTGGTCCAACCGTTCCCTGGGGTGGCGGATCGCCAGCTGGGCCGCCGGCAACGCCTACGCGCTGGACGTCAAGTACGTGATCTTCAACGGCCGCATCTGGACCCGGGGCCGGGGCTGGCACGGCTACCGCCACCCTTCCGACCCCTGCAACTGCAACCCGACCCTGCGCCACGACGACCACGTGCACATCTCGGTGCTCTGGTAGGCCGTGGCCCTCAGCGGTGGCCCGGCGCCAGGACGGGCCCCGACGACAGCTCGCGCAGCCGGATGAGGACGCTCGCGTCGCAGGCCGGGTCGCCGCACTCGCGCGGGAGCCGTCGACCGTCAGCGTCCGGGCACGATGCCCCCTGGCCTCCCGCTCGATCGTCTCGCCCAGCAGCAGATACAGCGCCATCGGGCCAGCACCCGGACACGATACCCACCCGGCTGATTGGTCTCCTCGCTCCGGGGTAGTACGGAGGCCCCCGAACAAGGAGGCACCCATGTCCGAGCAGGAGGCGCAGGTTCCTGACCAGGTCGAGGGCGAGCCGGTGGTCGAGGTCCAGGAGGCGACCGACCCCCTGACCGCCGACGAGGTCCGGGAGGCGCAGGAGGCCGACGGCGAGCAGCCGTAGGCGCGGCCACCCGGGCGGGAACGGGACGGGCCCGGGCGGATGTGCCGCCCGGGCCCGCTGCTGCCGGGTCGCTAGATGGCGACCTTCACGACCTGCCCGGCATCCGAGAGGATGCTGTTGTTGGTGATGTAGGGCCGACGGGGAGCTCGCCCTCGGGGGTGTTGAGCAGCCCGTTGGTGGCGATCTCGAGCACGTACAGGCGGCCCTTCTTGTCGAAGGCGATGTCGATGATGTTGGTGAAGCCGCCGGAGTAGACCTTGGGGGCCTTGCCCGGGACGACCCGGAACACGTTGGCCCCGCCCGGCGGGAACGGGAAGCCGGTGAGCTGACCGACGTAGTAGGCGCCGTCCGGGCCCTTGACGACCGAGGTCGGCACGGCCTGCATGGGGATCTCGGGCGGCAGGTCCGGGATCCCCGGCGGGGCCGGGACGACCCGCGGCGGGAACACCGCGACCACGCTGATGCGGCCCTTGTGGTCGACCTTGAGCAGGTCGTTGCCGCCGGCGTCGGTCACCAGCTGGGAGCGGTGGCGGACCAGCAGCCCGTTGGGGTTGCTGTCGATCTCCTCGCCGGGCAGCGCCCCGCCACCCTCGTCGGGGTTGTTGTTCTCCTCGAAGCGCGGGAAGTCGGCGACGGCGCGGATGCCGTGCAGGTTGACCTTGAGCAGCTTGCCGAAGCGGCGGCCCGCCGGGCCGAACTGCTCGCGGGTCTCGGTGCCGCCGCCCGGGTTGCCGACCAGCAGGTAGCCGGTCCGGCCGGAGAACCCGAGGTCGACCGGGCCGGAGGCGGCGACGCCGCCCTCCTCGGCGAGCGAGGGCAGACCGGTCAGCACCCGGTGCTGGCCGCGCTTGGTGATCCTGGTCACGGCGCCGGTGCGGCCGAAGCAGGCCTCCCCGCCCTCGGGGCCCTCGACGCAGGGCCCGGCCCCGCCGGAGCCGGACTCGGCCACGTACAGGGCGCCGTCGGGACCGAAGCCGATCCCGCGCGGGTTGTCGAGCCCTTCGGCGACGACCTTCAGCTCGCCGCCACCGGAGGCCCCGTGGGCCGCGTCGGCCATGGCCCGCGACGGGCTCTTGGCCTTGCTGGGCGCGGCCGTGGCGGCGCCCCCGAGGGCGGTCACCGCGGCCAGCGCCAGGAGACCGGCGACGGCGGCGGCCCGACGTACGGAAATACGCATGAAGGAACGCTAATACGCATGAAGGAACGCTCCTTTCCGCTGTGGGACGCTATCTCGGTGACGACCATTCCAGCCCGGTCGCGTCCACGGTCGCGGGGGCGCGTGCCCTCGGCCGTGGCCGAGCTGGCCCTTCCCGCCCTCACCGTGCTGGCCGGCCTGCAGCTGCTGCGGCTGATGGTGACGACGGTGGTCAGCGTCTACCGCGACCGGCTGGGCGCGCCCCTGATCAGCCTGGCCCTGTTCGCCTTCGTGGTCGTCGGGCTCGGGTTCCTTGCCGCCCCGGCCGCACGGCTGCTCGGCCGGGGAAGGGCCCTGGTGGTCGGCGCGGCCGGGGTCGCCCTGGTCCGGCTGGTCGTCCAGCTGGTCCCGGACGCGTTCGCCCGCTGGTTGCTGGCCCCGCTGGGGGTGGTCCTGTTCCTGTGGTTCGTGCCGCTGTGGCTCGTTCGGGACGGGCGCGGGTTCGGGCTGGCCCTGCTGGTCGGGCTGGCCGCCGACACGGCCCTGGCCGGCCTGGGCGGCGGCTGGGGCTACGCCTGGTCGATCACGCCCTGGACGGTGGCCGTGGCCGTCGCGCTGGCCGGGGCCGCCCTTGGGGCGCTGGCGTCGCTGCCGGACCCGCCACTGGGGCCCGGATCGGGCGAGCGGGGCCGGCGGCTGGCGGCCGTGGTGCCGCTGGCCGGGATCGGGCCGGCGTTGTTCCCGCACGCCCTGGTCTGGCAGAACCTGGGCTGGCAGGCGGTGCTCGGCGGCCGCTCCCCGGCCCAGGCGTTCCTGCTGGTCATGGTGGGCAACCTGGCCGCCCTGGCCGCCGGGACGGCGACCGCCCTGGCCCGGGAGGTCCGCTGGCCGGTCGCCGGGACCGCCCTCGCCGGGCTGGCCGTGGCCGTCGGCCTGGGGGAGACGGCCACGGCCGCCGCCGGCGTCCTCGGCCAGGCGGCCACGGCCGTCCTGCTGGTGATCATCGTCCGCCGGGCCACCGAGCCGGCGCCGGGGCGGGCGGCCGGGCTGGGGGCGGTGGCGGCCGCCTGGGTGGCCGGCATGGGGCTGTTCGTGCTCCTGGTGTTCGCCTACTACGCCGCCTACGACGTGGTCCTGCCGGCCGGCAACGGGTTGCTCCCGGCGCTGGCGGCCGCCCTGGCCGGGCTGGCCGCCGTCCTGGCCATGGGGGGTGGCGGGCTGCGGGACCAGGCGGCCGCGGCGCGGCCCTCGTGGCGCGACCTGATCCCGGTCGGGATCGGGGTGGCGCTGCTGGTGGTCCCGCTGCTGTCCTGGGTGGCGGCGCCCGGCCCGGTGGCGGCCGCGCCGGGGCCGGGCGTGGGCCGGCCGGTGCGGGTGATGTCCTACAACCTGCACTTCGGCTTCGACGTGTCGGGCTGGAGCGACCTGGAGGGGGTGGCCAGGGCCATCGAGGCCAGCGGGGCCGAGGTGGTGGGGCTCCAGGAGGTCTCCCGCGGGTGGTACGTGAACGGCGCCACCGACATGCTGGCCTGGCTGCAGCGGCGGCTGCGCATGCCGTATGCGCGGTTCGCGGGCGCCTCGGACGCGGTCTGGGGCAACGCCGTGCTCAGCCGCTTCCCGATCGTGGCCGGCGAGGTGGTGCGGCTGCCCCGCGAAGGCGTCCCGCTGCGCCGCAACGCCCTCCGGGTCGAGCTCGACCTCGGGGGCGGGCGGCGCCTCCGGGTGGTGGTCACCCACCTCCACCACGTCGAGGGGCCGGACGGCGCCCGGGTCCGGCTGGCCCAGCTCCCGCGGGTGCTGGAGCTGGCGGCCGGGCGGCCGGCGACCGTCCTGATGGGGGACTTCAACGCCGAGCCCGGCTCGGCCGAGGCCGCGCTGCTGCGGGCGGCCGGCCTGCGCGACGGGTTCACCGCCGGCGGCGGCGGGCCGGCCGACGCGCTCACCTGGCCGGCCGACCGGCCCGACCGCCGCATCGACTACATCTGGCTCTCGGGCGACCTGGCCGCCACCGGCTTCGTGGCCACCACCGGCACGGCCAGCGACCACCGCGGCATCGCGGTCACCGTCCGGGTCCGCTAGGCCTCCCGCGCCCCGGGCTCGGGCTGGTCGCCCTCGGCCAGGATGGCGTAGAGGCGGCGGCGGGCGTCGTGCAGGATCTCCAGCGCCTTGGCCTGCTGGGCCTCGGTGCCGGCGCTGCCCACGCTCCAGCTGGCCTGCGCCACCTGGGCGATGGCGTCGCGCAGGCTCCAGGTCCCCGGGGGCACCCCGGCGGTGACCTGCTCCCAGGGCGCCCGCTGGTCCTGGCGCTCCGCCTCGGCCCGGCCGGTGTCGGTGAGCGCGAACCGGCGGCGGCCCTCGCCCTCCTCACCGGCGATCAGGCCCTCGTCCTCCAGCAGCTGGAGGGTGGGGTAGACCGACCCAGGGCTCGGTCGCCAGACGCCGCCGGTGCGGGCCTCCAGCTCCTGGATCATCTCGTAGCCGTGCATCGGCCGCTCGGCCAGCAGGGCCAGGATCGCGGCCCGGACGTCGCCGCGGCCGCGCCGGCCGCGCCCGCGGCCCCGCCACGGCCCTGGTGGGCCGGGGGGCCCGAACGGCCCGAACGCGCCGTGGTGCCCGAGCCAGTCCTCGTGGGGGCCGTGCCCGTGCATGAGGTGTCGTCTTCGCATGCTGCATCACCTCCTGAGTTCGTGCAGCGATCTAACGATATATCGCTGACACTCGATGACGCAACCCGATCGTACGTTCAGGAGGGATGGACGGTCCGGCGGATGGCGTCGATGCGGGCCTGGGAGGAGGGATGGGTGCGGAGCAGGGAGGCCATGCCGCGGGGCCGGGGGGCGGCGAACTCGGCCTGCTGGAACAGGAACAGCACCTGGACCAGGCCGGGGCCGTAGCCGAGCTCGGCCGCGTGCCGGTCGGCGGCGTGCTCGCCGGCCCGCGACAGCGCCGCCGACAGCACCTTGGCCACGCGGACGAGCAGGCTCAGCGGCAGCCAGAGCAGCCCCAGGGCGACCACCAGGACGCCACCCACCAGGACCAGCACGCCAAGGACGAGCAGCAGGGCGAGCATGCCGAGGGCGCCGTCGGGGGCCCGGCCGCCGGCCAGCCCGCCGATCCGGTCGTTCAGCCGCCCGAAGGCCCGGGACAGCCACCTGGTGATCCGGCGGATGGCCCGCAGCAGCCGGTCGCCAGCCTCGAACGGCAGCAGGTACCACCAGCCGAGGATGATCGCCAGGGGATGGAGGTGGCGGTGGTGGCCGACCTCGTGGGCCAGCACCGCCTCCAGCATGTCGTCGGGCAGCTCGAGGGCGACCCGGGTCACGGCCAGCACGTGGCCGCCGAGGGCGAACGCGTTGACCTGCCGCTTCTCCTCGACCCGGAGCAGGTAGCGGCGCGGGTCGGTCCCGGCCCGGCGGCACACCCGCTCGAGGGCCGGGGTGATCCGGGCCAGCTCGGCCGCCCGCGGCCGCCGCAGGCTCCGGTACAGCAGCCGGGCCAGCCCGGCCTCCACCGGCCGGATCAGGATGAGGGCGGCACTGGCCGTCCAGGCGGCGCAGGCCACGATCACGACCGTCACCCGGGGCCAGCCGGCCGGGACGGCCGCCCCGTAGGCGGGCAGGGCCACCACGACCAGCGACAGCAGCCAGATGACGCCCACGAGGGCGAACATCCCGACCGAGGTCCCGCTGACCCGCGACCGGGCCGGGTCCACGGCCCGCTCCCGGGCGGCTGGGCGCTGCTGCGGCGGCATGGGGCAACGATACGTAGAGTGGCTCTGGAACGCCCCTCGGGCATGCCCGACGCGCATGCGGAGGGCCTGCCAAAGCTGCAAGCATGGCCAGCTGCGACGTCGATGCCCCAGGGGCGTTCCAAGGTGCGACGATCGGAGGACCGACCCATGCCCATCTTCCGGCTGAACCACGCCGTGCTGTATGTGCGCGACCTGGAGCGCAGCGTCGGCTTCTACCGCGACGTGCTCGGCTTCGAGGCCGTCATGTCCATGCCCGGGGCGGCCTTCGTCCAGGCCCCCGGCTCGACCAACGACCACGACCTGGGCCTGTTCCAGATCGGGGCCGCCGCCGGCCCCTCCGAGGCCGGGCGGCGCACCGTCGGCCTGTACCACCTGGCCTGGGAGGTCGACACCCTGGCCGAGCTGGAGCGGCTGGCCGGTCGCCTGGCCGAGGCCGGCGCCCTGGTCGGCGCCTCCGACCACGGCACCACCAAGAGCCTGTACGCCAAGGACCCCGACGGCCTCGAGTTCGAGGTCGCCTGGGTGGTCCCGGCCGACCTGCTGGACGACCAGGCCCTGGCCGCCCGCAGGCGCATCGGCCCCCTCGACCTGGCCCGGGAGAAGGACCGCTACGGCCCCGACACCAAGGGCGGCATCGGCATCTCGGTCCCGGCCGGGTCCTAGCCCGGGCCCGGCCTAGGTGGTCGAGGTCGGGAGCTCGGTCGGCGGCGGGACCACCGTGCCGGTGGTCTCCGTGTCCGAGGTGGTGGGGGCG
Organism: Actinomycetota bacterium; assembly: GCA_036280995.1. Taxonomy (NCBI): domain Bacteria; kingdom Bacillati; phylum Actinomycetota; species Actinomycetota bacterium. The sequence goes on from DASUPQ010000104.1 coordinate 18,915, forward strand.
ATGGTGGTGGTCACGCCTCCACCGGCGGTGGTCTGCGGCTCGGCCGGGCCCTCGCCGTCCGATCCCCCGCAGGCCGCCGCCGCCCCGGCCAGGACGGCGACCATCGCGATCCGCGGGAGCCAGGCTCTCAGCTGATCTCGCATCGGACGACCATACAGAAGGCCCGCCACGGTCGGCGGGCCTTCTGTATGGGGGAACTGCGCGCGGGAGGCGCGGTGCGGGGTCTATCCGGTGGGCCGGACGTAGCCGACGATGCTGCTGCCAAGGGACTGGACGCGCACGTAGTCGCCGGTGTGGGTGGCCGAGATGCGCTGACCGCCGCCGATGTAGATGGACACGTGCGAGATGGGGCTGTAGTAGAAGATCAGGTCGCCGGGCCGGAGCTCGCTGGCCGAGATGCGCCGGCCGACGTTGTACTGGGAGGCGCTGGAGTGGGGGAGCGAGACGCCGCCCTGACGCCAGGCCATCAACGTCAGCCCGGAGCAGTCGAAGCAGCCGGGACCCGACCCGCCGTAGCAGTAGGGCTTGCCGACCTGGGCCCTGGCGTAGGCCACGGCCGCCGCGGCCGCCCCGCTGGGGGCGGCGCCGCCACCGGACGGCGGGGGCGCGACCGGGGTCGACGGGCGGCTGGGGACGGCGGGGCTGTCGGCGGCGCGCATCCGGGCCAGCAGGGCCTCGGTCCTGTCGACGGCCGCCAGCACCTCGGCCTTCTTGGCCTCGCGGCGCTCGACCTCGGCGGCCTGGGTCTTCTCGGCCGCGACCAGGTCACGCCGGCGCTCCTCGTAGGCCTTGCCGGCCACCCCGAGCTGGTCCATGAGGTCGCCGTCGTGGGCGGCCAGCAGGTCGAGCACCTGGACGCGGGCGATGGCGGCGGCCGGGTCGTCGGAGCCGAGCACGGCGGCCACGGCGCTGCCGGCGCCCTGGACGTAGGCGGCCGACGCCCTGGCGCCCAGGATCGCCTGGAGCTTGCGCAGGTCGTCCTCGGCCCCGGTGGCCTGAGCGCGGAGGGCCTGGAGGGACCCGCGGGTCCGCGCCAGGGCCTCCTTGCTCTGGTTGTACTGCTCGACGAGCTGATCGGCCTCGCGGTTCAGCTTGTCGAGCTGATCCTCGAGGCGGGCGGAGGAGGTCGGGGCTGCCTGTGCCGTCGTGGCCGGTCCGTTCGACAGCACCGTCAGGGGCAGCAGCATGGCCGCGACCAGCACGCTGCGGGCAGCGCGGCGCGGCCAGCGACGGTGGGGGGTCCGTCGTGCGCCCAACGGCGGCAAGAGCCCGTCCTCCTTTCCTCCCGCCTCCAGTGGCCGGACACCTGTCGGGCGCTGGTTCGTGGGGGGCGCCCTCTCCTCCGGTGGGGGCCGGGGGAGCCGTTCACGGTGAATCGTGTCCGTCCGGTGATCATTCCGTGACCAAACGGGCCGGACTGTAGCGCGCTTCTGCGGATCCGCCAAATCCTCTGGTCATTCGGGCCGCCATTCCCGGGTCTGGCTTGCCCCCGCAAGATGTAGCGCTTATGGTTCGGCCCAGTACAAGATCTTGCGTGTCCGATGCCGCCGGTCCTGGGACGCAGCCCGGTCCCTGCCTCCGGAGAACTGCGGGGATGAGGACGTGGAGAACTACGCACGATTGCCGGGGGCTTCGCCCCCCGCAGGCCCCCCAAGACCTGTGGCACAGGCGCCGGACCCGGTGGCCACCGAGCCGCTCGGGGAGCGGGAGCGGGCCGTCCTCGCCTTCGAGCGCCATTGGTGGCGGCACGCCGGGGCCAAGGAGGAGGCGATCCGGCGCCAGTTCGGTGTCGGGCCGACCGCCTACTATCAGTTGCTGAGCCGCCTTCTGGACGACCCGGCGGCCATCGCCTACGACCCGATGCTGGTCAAGCGGCTCCAGCGTCAGCGCGCCTCCCGCCGCCGCCGGCGCTCCGGGCGTAGGCTCAGCCCACATCCGAGCGGAGGCTCCTAGGAGGGGGTTCCCGTGAAACCCGGTCCGACGGCCCGGGCGGCGTTGGTCTTGGTGGCGTTCCTGGCCGTGTTCACGATCGTCGACCGGATGTCGTCAGCGCCCGGCGGGACCCGCGGCCGAACGGCCGCGGCCCCACCGGCGTCCACCGCCCAGCAGCCGGACACCAGTGCTGCGCGAACCACGACGACGGCCGCGCCCACGACCACCACCCGGGCGCCGACGACCACCGTCCCGCCGACCACCAGGCGGGCCACCGAGCCGACCCTGCGCCCGGCCGCCGGGGTCACCGTGCAGGTGCTCAACGGCGTCTGGGTCACCGGCCTGGCCCACCGGGTGGCCGGCCAGGTGCGCACGGCCGGGTACGACGTGGTCGCGGCCAGGACCGCCCTCGGCAGCTACTCGGTCTCCCGCATCTACTACACGGGCGGCCACCGGGCCGACGCCGAGGCGTTCAAGGACCGCTTCCCGGCCTTCTCGGTGGTCGAGCCGGCCCCGACCAACCTGTCGCGCCGGGTCGCCCTGCACGTGGTCATCGGCAAGGACTACCCGGGAGTCTGACCTCGGCCCGGACCAGGCCGGTGGCGGCGCGGAAGGCCCGGATGAGGTGGCTCCGGCTCCAGCCGGCCACGCCGGCCAGGGAGCGAGCTCCCCCCACTGGATCAGGGACCGCGGCTGGTCAGGGTTGCCGGAGAGCCGCAAGGTCATCCCTCTGGGAAAGAAACCAGTCCTGGGGGGGCAGGGCGGTGGCCCCGTCGCGGAGGAGGGCGGCGCGCTTGGCCCGCTCGTCGGGGGAGAGCTCGAGGGCGGCGGCGATGGTCTCGGCCAGCTCGGCGGTGTCGAAGGGGTTGACCAGCAGGGCGCCCGGGCCGAGGTCGTCGGCGGCGCCGGCGTTGCGGGACAGGACCAGGACCAGGTCGCGGCGGCTGATCGCCGGGCCCTCCTTGGCGACCAGGTTCATGCCGTCCCACACCGGGTTGACGACCAGCACGTCGGCGGCGGCCATGGCGGCCAGGGCCCGCGGGTAGTTGTCGCGCAGGTCCAGCACCACCGGCTCCCAGGTCCGGGTCCGGTAGCGCTCGTTGATGGAGTCGGCCATGTGCTTCACCTCGGCCGTGTACGCCTGGTACTCGGGCAGGTCGCGCCGGGAGGGATAGGTGAGGGCGTAGTGGACCACCCGCCCCCGGGCTCTGGGGTTCCGCTCCAGGAACATGCCAAAGCCCTCCAGCCCGCGCAGGATGTTCTTGGACAGCTCCATGCGGTCGACCCGGACGATCAGGCTGCGCCCCCTGGCCAGGTCGGTCACCACCCGCTCCTGGGCGCGGGCGTCGGCCTGGTCGGCCCGCTCGCGCAGGGCCTCGCCGTCCACCCCCAGCGGGTAGGTGCGCACCCGCACCCGGCGGCCATCGCCGGCCTCGACCGCGCTCTGCTCGAAGTCGACCCGGTAGCCCGCCTCCAGGCAGCAGCGCAGGAAGGTGCAGGCCCAGCGGGGCACCAGGAAGCCGAGCAGGTC
>DASUPQ010000105.1 GCA_036280995.1 Actinomycetota bacterium
CTGCCCGTTGAGCCGCTGCGTCCCGACCCCGTACTCGGCCTTCGGGTCGGAGAAGAAGCCCGGCTCGAAGTTGGCGAACCGCACCCGGACGTTGATCTCCCGGTTGATCGGGATGATGCGGCCGCTGCCCGGGCGCAGGACCAACACCTGGGGCGTGTTGCCGGGGACCTCGCCGTACGGGGTGGGGTTGAACACCGTGCCGGTCTGGACGCCGCTGTTGAGGGGCAGGTTGTTGATGTTGCCGTTGGGGTCGGCGGCCGGCTCCTCGGCGCCGTCGTCCTCGGCGCCCGTGGTGGTGGTGTCGTCGAACACGTCGCCACCGGACCCGGACCCGTCGCCGGCTTCCGTGGTGGTGGTGTCGTCGGCCGCGTCGCCACCGGACCCGGACCCGTCGTCGTCGCCGGCGGCCGTGGTCGTGGTCGTGTCGTCGCCCGCGGCGGCGCCCGAGTCCTGGTTCGCGCCCTGGTCGGCGACGGCGGACTGGTCGGCGTTGGGGTCTGCCTCCTGCGCGCCGGCGGCGGCGCCGGCGCCGGCCAGGGCCGCGGCGACCAGCACCGCGAGCACGGCGGAGACCCACGGAGCCCGCCAGCCGGAACGGCGTGGGGGACGGAACTTGGACACGATGGCTCCCTCCTTGTCAGGAGTCGTCGAGGGTGCGGGGATGCCGGGGGGGTTGCCGGCGGACGGCTACTTGACCGTCAGCCAGCCCTGCATCTCCTGCTGGTGGTATTTGCAGTAGAACCGGTAGCGACCCGGTTGGGGTGCCGTGAAGCGGATCAGGGCGCTCGTGTCGGGGGGGATGTTCTTGGAGATCTCCAGGTCACCGAGGGTGAAGTTGTGCTGGGTGGGGTCGGTGTTGGAGACGTTCAGCACGATCTTGGCCCCGGTCGCCGTCGTGTAGAGGGCCGGCGTCCAGGCGGCGTTGGCGCTCTTCAGCTGCTGCTTGGCTCCGCTGCGCAGCTCGACCGGGGGCGGCTGGGCGGCCTTCCGGGCGGTCTGGTTGGAGGGACCGTATCCTCCGCCGTCCTTGGTGGTCGGGATGGTGCAGCCGGCAACGGTCAGCGCCACCGCGACCACGGTCGAGACGGTCAGGAGCAGACGGCGTCGCGGCATCGCGATCCTTCCCTGGTCCGAGAATTTCCCTGGCCAACTGGGAACTCTTGGTTGTGTCATCGGATTCCCGATATCTCTCAAGAATTCTGGGCGGACAGTGGGACGACGGTGCGCGCCCGGCCGAACTCCGACAGCAGCAGCCGGCGCAGCCGCTCCCGGGCGCGGAACAGCCGCGAAAGCACGGTGCCTTTTGGCGTGCCCATGACCGCCGCCGCCTCCTCACAGGAGAGGCCCTGAAGCTCGACCAGCGTCACCGCCACCCGGTAGGGCTCGGGCAGCTTGGAAATTGCCCGCCGCATCGCCTCCCGGTCGAGCTGGCGCAGCGCCTCCTCCTCCGGGTTGGGCACGTCCGCCCGGAACTGGGCGAGCACGTCGACGTCGTCGTCGGCCGCGGTCCGGTAGGTGATGCGCTTGCGCCCCCGGTAGTCGCGGCAGAACAGGTTGTGGGAGATCTGCAGCATCCAGGCCCGGCAGTTGGTGCCGGCCTGGAAGGAGTCGAATGCGCGGAACGCTCTGAGATACGTTTCCTGGGTGAGATCCTGGGCCATCACCGGGTCGCCCGTCATGCGGAGATTCGCCCGGTAGATCGAGTCGTGCAGGGGCAGCGCCGTGGCCTCGAACCGCTCGTGGATCGAGGCGGCGGTCTCAGTCGTGGTTGGCATCGAGGTCACCTCCCGACCATTCGCGCGGGCATTGACGTCGGCATTGGCGCCGGTCGGGCCGCCGGCCTGGGTGCCGCCGACCGGCCCCGGTTCCAGGCGGTCAATGGCACCGCCGGCGGCCACATCGCCACGGCCAGGGCGAGCCCGGACAGGCACGCCCAGACCACCGACCCGAGCCACAGCTCCAGCTCCGGGCCGGCCCCGTAGCCCACCCGGAGGAGGGCGAAATGCCAGGTCCAGTAGACGGCCGGGGCGATCACGGCCACCGCCCTGGCCGCCCACCGCCGCTGGGGCGAGGGCCGCAGCAGGTGCACGGCCACATCCGCCGCCGCCCCGCCCAGCACCGCCGCCCCGGCCAACCCGACCAGCCCGAGCCCGGTCTGGGTGGCCAGCAGCAGGGCCACCGACCCGGCCATCACCGTGAAGGTCCCCAGCGGTGTCTGCCAGCGCAGCAGGAGCAGCAGCACCGGGGCCACGAACAGCAGGTTGTACGCCAGCAGCCCGAGCAGCCCGTCCATCGGGGTCGTCCCGGCGACCTGGGCCGCCCCGGCGACCTGGGCCGCACCGGAGCCCGGGAGCCCGGCCGCCACCGGCGCCACGCCCTGGAAGAACCAGGCGGTCGTGGCCACCAGCAGCGTGGCCGGCAGGACCACCGGCCAGAAGCCCCGCAGCCCCGGCACCCGCGCCGGCGACGGGCCCGACCACGCCGCCCGCAGCGTCGAGGTCAGCAGCAGGCACGCCCCGGCGAACAGCACCAGGTGGATCGGCGCGACCAGCCGGGCCAGCCCAAGCCCGGGCCCGAACAGGCCGTGCCACACGACGTCCCCGGTCGTCGCCACCAGGGCCAGCGCCAGCGTGGCCAGCGCCACCCGGTACCCGGCCGGCACCGCCCGCAGCGACCAGGCTCCACGCCGCTGGCCCCGGGTCAGGATCCAGCACGCCGTGCCCACGAGCCCCACGGCCAGCACCCCGAACCAGGGCGTCAGGACCGTCCCGGACCCGTCGCCCACCGTGTTGCCGCGGCCCCACCCCTCCAGGTACAGCCCCAGCACCAGCAGCAACGAGCACCACCCGGTCACCAGGTCCTCATGCAAGGCCACCCGCCGCCCCGCCTGCGCCTCCGCCAGATGCCGCGGAGCCGGCCCGGCCGAGCGGGTTCGCTGGGCAGCGGCCGCGGCCCGGGTCGCGGCACTGCCGCCGGCGCCGGAGGCGGCCCGGGCGGCGGCCCGGTCGGTGCCCTCGGCCCACCACGTACGGGCCCGCGCGGCGAACCGGCCGGCCCGCTCGACCCAAATCGCCCACCCGGCGGGTGCCGCATGCCGCGACCCCCGGGTCGCCCGGATGCTCTCGGTCCGCCCAGCCCGGGTCGCCCGGCGGGCCGGGGTGGCCTGACCTCCGCTCACCTCGACCAGGTGGGGGCGCCGCTCGTGCCGGCCGACCGTCTGTCCTTGATGTGCCGCCACGGCAGCGCGGCCTGCTCGATCGCGCATCAGCGCATCACCGTCTCTCATCGCGGCCGTCAGGGACTCCAGCCCCGGTGCATGAAGTCGTTGGGAGCGGTCACGTTGACCACCGCCCCCAGGCCGGCTGCGACCAGCGCTCCGGCGAAGGCGAGCAGCAGCATGATCGTCATGACCTTGCGGACCAGCCGGTCGGCGACCAGCCGGCGCCGGTAGCGCAGCGCCGTGAAGGCCACCGCCGTCGCCAGGAAGGGCGTGGTCCAGCCGATGTGGACCTTCCACTCCATGGCGAAGGTCTCCCAGAACGCGAGCTGCGGACTGTTCAGCAGGTACTCGCGCGGGTACATGGTGATGTCGCCGCCCGGGGGCACCTTGGCCCGGTAGCCGGCGTACCCGAACCAGGTCCCGATGGCCGAGGCCAGCCAGGCCACCACCGCCAGCGAGGCCGTCGAGAGCTTGCGGATCCGGTCCTTCATCCGCGAGTCCCCGCTGGTCAGCAGCGTCCCCAGCCCGCCACCGAAGGCGTGGACGATGATGATCCCGAAGGTCGAGTGGGTGAGGAAGAACAGCTGGCGGGTGGTCAGCAGCCGCGCCGAGAGGATCCAGAACGTGAGCCCGGCCGCGGCGATGGCCCCGACCACGAACAGCGTGACGGTGGTGGCGTTCAGCAGCGTGCTCGTGCGCCGCAGCCCCGCCCGGCCCGCCGAGGAGCGCGACCGCCGCGACCCGCGGGCCCGCGGCTCCGGGTCGAACTCCTCTTCCTCGTCCATCTCGTCGAACTCGTCGGCGTCGTCGTCCCAGTCGGCCTCGGAGCCCGACTCCCACGCCGCCGGCGAGTCCACCCAGCGGAAGCGGTCGTCGTCGAGGTCGGTCGCGACCCCGGCCTCCCAGCGGCCGGAGTCGTCGGCGGCCCAGCCGCCGGTGTCGGTGTCGCGCGCCCAGTCGTTGGTGTCGTCGCGGTGCATGTAGGCGCTGCGGAGCTGCTCGAACAGCGGCTCCCGGCCGGCCGGCGACGCCTGGGTGGCGTCCAGGCCGTCACGGTCCCAGGGGTCGCGGGCGTCCCACTGGCCACTGGAATCCAGCTGGCTGGCGTCCCACTGACCGCTGTCCCAAGGGTCGCCGGGGTCCCACTGGTCGGAGTTCCACTGGGAGTCACCCGACTGGTGGGAGTCACCCGACTGGCCGGGAGCGTTCCGGTCGGCGACGTCCCGCCCGCCGGCGATCACCAGCCGCGGCCGGCCGTGGCCCTCCGCCGGTGGCGCCGGGTCCCGTCCAGGGCGCCAGTCGTCGCCCAGGCCGTTGACGTCGTCGTGGAGCTGCGTCACGAGGGCCCCCCCTCCATAGCAGTGGTCACGGGCACGCAAGCAGCGCGGAAGCCTTCGGGAAGGCACAGGGAGAACCAGGCCGCCATTGCAGCCACCTCATTTGTTTCATAGCGCGGCCAACCGGCCACGCGGCCGACGGGGGGATCACGAACCAGCCGGGAAATTCCTAGCCATTCCTGGCGAGCCGTGCGTCAGTCTTGCGACTCGTAATTTCACAAGCCCGCGGTGAGCGCTGGGGGGAGCGCCTCGAGCAGTCCCTGTCGTGGGGGCGACAGGAAAGGGGAAGCTCGGACCGATCCGCGAACGGCGAAATCAGAGCGGTGCTTCTTGATGTCGCTGAGCCGGGGGGGAGGCTCTTTGGTGCAGTGCCATGGGGGTAGCGCGTCGGACTGTACGGCACCACCCTGTTGGAGTCAAATCGTATACACGTCGAGATCATCCTGTGATCTACGTAGATGTCCGCCTGGAGATCGTGGGAATCCGCCGGACATCCGGAGAGTTCCCACACAAACTACAGCCTGCAACCGTTCTCCGCCGGCTCCACCATCCAGGCGAGCCGGCCCGACCGCGGACCCGGGAAGGAGGTGATCCCTGGCACCTGCCATGGGAGACGCCCGGTCCCTTGACCGAGGCGTCAGCGCGTAGCGAACGAGCGGCCGGGCGGAGGACCCTCCCCCGCCCGGCCGCTCGATTCATGCCCAGCCCGGGTCGAGCCCCGCTCCCCGCCGGAACTCCGGGCCCTTCGCTCAAGGAGGAACCAGACGCGCCGTGGCCGCCGCGCCACCCTCCATCTCCGGAGGGACCAGCCGCAGCAGCCGGAGCAACCCCACCCGCGCCGGCGCCGCGAGCCGAACCGTCACCTCCGGCCCGCCCTCTCCCGGAACCACCTTCACCGAGCGCAACCGCACCCCGGTGATCCCGGAGTCCCCCACCGACTCCGCCAGATAGGCCGTCGCCGTCGCCCGCGCCCGCTCCTGCGCGACCCGGACGCTCCGCCCCCCACTCAGGTACCAGGTCCTGGTGTCGACATCGTTCGCGGCCGCCACCGCCGCCCCGTCCGCCAGGTTCCCCAACGCCCGATGCCCCAGGAACCAGTTCGACGTGTCCCATCCCAACGCCAGCACCATCAGCACCAGCACCACCAACCCGACCAGCAGCACCAGCGCCTGCCCGCTCTCCCCCGCCCGCCGGCTCATCCGCCCAGCCCCCGGTACCGGTCGACCCGGGTGTGGTGCGTGGCCCCGACCGTCACCCCCGGCCCGGCAACAGCACCAAGGAACGGCACCCGAGCCACCGGCACCCGATAGGTCACCACCACCTCCACCTCCGCCCCGGGCCCGAACCCACCTGCACACCCCGACCCCACCCCAGGCCCGGATCCATCCCCGGCCGGGCAGGCAGCCCGCAGTCGCATCCCGGCGCCGGGGTCCCCGGGGCGCATCCCGTAGGTGGCCAGCACCTCCCGGTACGCCAGCCCCGCCCGCCGCTCCGCGTCCAGCCGGTCCGACCCGGTCGCGTACACCCGACCGGCCTCCCGCGCCGCGCTGGAGGTGGCCAGCAACGCCCGCTGGACGTCGGCCATCACCACCATCACGTACACCAGCGGCACCAGCAGGGTCAGGAACACCACCAGCAGCTCCACCACCGCCGCCCCCCGCTCCGCTTTCGCCGTACCCGCCCCCGCCGCGTCCGCTCCCGCCGGACCCAGGCCGGACCCGAACGGCGGGCCGCGAACCGCACCCACCGTCGCCGGCTCGGCCGCCGCCCGGCCCTCGGGTCCCCGACGGGCCCGGGGCAGTCGACCGCGTGGCGGATCTCGTTGTCGCCGCTGAGCACATCGGGCACCGGTCACAGCGACTCCTCCTCATGCATCCGCGCCGTCATCCGGACCGGCAGCCCCGGCACCCCGGGAACGAACGACGGCAACGTCCCCTCGGCCCGCAGCACCACCACCCCGCCGGCCTCGGAGCCCTCGATCGGCACCGCGCCCGCGACCCGCTCACCGGCCGCCCGCCGCAGCAGCTCGGACGCCACCCGGGCTCCGTCCGCCACCGACCGGCCCTCGGTCGCCGCCACCCGCGCCCCCTCCGACAGCGACCCCATCAGCGCGTTCCGTTCCCACAGGAACAACCCGAGCTGGGCGACCGACATGGCCAGCACCAACGCCACCACCGACACCAGGACGAACTCCACCACCGCCGACCCGCCCTCCGGGGCCCGGCCGCCCTTCGGTCGCTCACTCAAAGCGGACCTCATCGAGGAAGCCGGTGATGATCTCCCGGAGGGCCTCGCTGGCGACCCCCCAGACGAGCATCACCAGCGCGACCGTCATGGCGGTGATGAGCACCCAGCCGGGGACGTCCCCCCGCTGCTCCCCGAGGCGGGCGAACCTCCGCGCGATCGGCGGGTCGGGCGGCGGCATGGCGGGTGCTCCCTTCGTCAGCGGGCGATCTGGGACAGCGAGACGAGGCCCGGGTAGAGGGCGAACAGGATCACGACCGGCAGCTCGAGGAACACGACCGGCACGAGCATCAGCACCTCGCGGCGTCCACCGGCCTCGATCAGGTCGCGCTTGTGCTGCTCACGGACGTCGGCGGCCTGCGCCCGGAGCACGTCGCCGAGCGGTGTGCCGCGCTCGGTGGCCACGACCAGGCCGTCGACGAACCGGACGACCGCGGGGATCGGCACCCGGACGGCCAGCCGCTCCATGGCGGTGGTGAACGGCTCGCCCGCCCGCACGTCGGCCAGCACCATGGCCAGCTCCCGGCTCAGCTCGCCGTGGGAGCGGGCCACGGTCCGGTCCAGCGCGGCCCTCGGGCCCTCCCCGGCGGTCACCGCCAGGCACAGCAGGTCGGTCAGGGTGGGCAGCTCGCGGAGGATCTGGGCCTGCCGCCGGGCGACCTGCCGACCGAGCCACCCGTCGCGGCCCAGGATCCCGCCGAGCACGCCGACCACCGCCCCGCCGACCACCGCCATGGCCGAGACCGGCCGCCCGGCCACGGCGGGAAGGCCGAGTGTCACCAGCACGCCGGCGGCGAACCCGGCCAGCCCCCACAGCACCTGCTCGGCCCGGAACCGGGTCACGTCGGTGGCGACCCCGGCCTCGCGCAGCCGGCGGGCGACGGCCGCGGACCCGCCGAGCCACCGCTCGACCAGGCGGGCACCGTCCCGGAGCAACGGCCCGAGCAGCCGTTCCAGGGCGGGAAGCGGTGTCAGCGGCGTCTCGGCGCCCTGGAGCAGCCGGGTCGTCGCCGGCTCCAGCCCTCGCAGGTACGGATCGAGCCGCGCGGCAAGCCGAGGCCGCCGCATCCGCGGCGCCCCCAGCACGGCCAGCACCACACCGGCCACCAGCCCGACGCTCACCGCCACCGCCGCAGGGCTCATCGCAGGACCCGTTCCTCGGTCGGGAGGCGGCCGATGGCCAGCATCAGGCGGTAGCCGGCGACGGCCACGGCCGCCCCGACCGCCAGGACCACGGCGCCGCCGGTGCCGCGGTAGGCGGCGACCGCCTCGGGCTTGGTCGCGAGCAGCAGGAGGACCACCCACGGGGTCGCGAAGGCCATGCGGGCCGCGACCACCACCCAGGTCTGGCGCGCCTCCAGCTCCCTGCGTACGCGCTGCTCGTCCCGGAGGAAGCCCGAGAGGGTGCGCAGCATGCGGCCCAGCTCGCTCCCGCCCACCTCCCGGGCCAGCCGCAGCGCCTCGATGACCCGGTCGGCGGTCGGGTCGGCCAGCTCCTCCTTGAGACGGTCCAGGGCGCTGCCGAAGCGACCGGTGGCGTGGTAGTCGTCGGCGAACCTGGCGAACGATGGTCGCAGCGTCTCCGGTCCCCGCTCGGCCAGGCCGGCCACCGCCTCGGGGAGGGACAGGCCGGCCCGGACGCCGGAGGCCAGGTTGTCGATGGCGTCCGGCCAGACCTCGCGCAGCTCGCGGAGCCGTCGCCGCCGCCGGGCCCGCAACGCCCCCAGCGGCAGCCACCCGGCCAGCCCGGCGAAGGCCAGACCGAGCCAGGGCGAACGGGTCACCGTCAGCACCACCAGCCCGGCGGCCAGCCCCGACCCGCCGCACACCGCCGCCACATGCCACGGCCGGACCCCGCGAACCCCGGCCTGGGTCGTCCAGTCGGCGAACCGCCCGACCCACCGCCGTTCCCGGACGTCCGTCGCCTGCCCGTCCCCCACCCGCCCGTCCTGCACCCGACCGCCCCGCGCCCGGTCGTCGAGCCCCAGGCCCAGCAGGACCAGCCCGGCCACCAGCACCGCCGGGATGGCCAGCACGGCCAGCTCATCCACGCCACACCGCCACCTTCCCGGGCCGTACCCTCGGGCCGCTCATGTCGCCAGGACCTCGACGAGCTCGAACCCGTGGTCGCGGAAGCGCTCGGCGTGGGGCGGGAACTCCCCGGTCCAGAGCAGGCGCTCACCGGCCCGGCGGAACACCAGACCGGCCTCGACCTGGTCCTCCTCGACCCGGCCGGAGACGGCCAGGACCTCCTCGACCCGCCGCCGGCCCCAGCCGTCGCCCCGCAGGAACACGATCAGGTCGATGGTGGCCGCGACGGTGGGCAGGATGAAGCGGTGGGACACGTTCTCGCCGGCCAGCAGGGGCAGGGTGGTCAGCTTGACCAGCGCCTCGCGGGCCGAGTTGGCGTGCACGGAGGTCATGCCCGGGATCCCGGAGTTGAAGGCGATCAGGAGGTCGAGGCACTCCTCCTGGCGCACCTCGCCGACGAGCAGCCGGTCGGGCCGCATCCGCAGCGCCTCCTTGATGAGGCGGCGCTGGCGGATCTCGCCCTCGCCCTCCAGGTTGGGCTGCCTGGTCTGCATGGCCACGGTGTCCGGCAGGCCCACCTGGAGCTCGAACACCTCCTCGCAGGTGATCACCCGTTCGCGGGGCGGGATGGCCGCAGCCAGGCAGTTGAGGGTGGTCGTCTTCCCGGACTGGGTGGCCCCGGCGACGACGATGTTGAGCCCGCTGACCACCGCCGCCTCGAGGAACCGGGCGCACTGGCCGCTCATCGTGCCGAGACGGACCAGCTCGGTGAGCGAGTGGGCGCGGAGCACGAACCGCCGGATGTTGACCGCCCAGTGGCGCTGGGTGATGTCGGGGATGACCACATGGAGCCGGGAGCCGTCGCCAAGGGTCGCGTCGACGAACGGGCTGGACAGGTCGACCCGGCGCCCGCTGGCCCGGAGCATGAGCTCGACCAGATCGTGGACGTGCTCCTCGCTGAGCACGGTGGTGGTCAGCTGGGGCCGCCCGGCCTTGGCCACGAACACCTTGCCGGGTTCGTTGATCCAGATCTCCTCGACGTCCGGGTCGTCGAAGTAAGGCTGCAGCGGCCCCATGCCGATCACCCGGTCGGCGACCGCCTTGGCGACCTGCCCGGCGTCGGTGAGCGGCGGCATGGCCGCCACCAGCCGCCGCTCGGCGTAGTCGGTGACCACCTCGTCGATGAGCTGGCGCACGGCGACGGCGTCGCCGCTGCCCGGGTCGAGCCCGCGCCGCCGGACCAGCTCGCGGACCTCGTCCTCCACGATCTGGTCGGCGGTCTGCTGCCCCGCCGTCATGGTCCGGCTCCGGTGGCCGCGGTGACGGAGGCGCCTGCGCGACCCCGGCGGCGGCGGGACTGGACGGTCTGGGCGGGGAACAGGAACGCGGCCAGCCTGGCCAGGGCGATCTGGGCCGGGCTGCCGGGACGTGCCTCGCGGAGCGCCTGCCCGGCGAGGAGGGCGGCGTCGACGCCCGGGCGGTCGTAGGGGATGACGGCGGCCGGGTCGATGCCGACGTAGCGGCTGAGGGCGGCCCGCACCTGCTCGGCCGGGCGGTCACCGCCGAACATGCCCGGTCGCAGCTGGTTGACCACCACCCGGACCCTGCTCGCCGGGATGCCGAGGTCGCGCAGCTCCTGGTAGCCGCGGATGAAGGCGTGCAGGCCGACCGGGTCGGCCCTGGCCACGGCCACCACCAGGTCGGCTGCCTGCACGGCCAGCCGGGTGACGGCGTTCCTGCGGAGGCGGACCTGGTCGGAGAGCCGCTCCTCGTCCTCCTCGAGGCAGAACCCGGCGTCGACGACGGTGACCGGGAAGGCCACCCGGAACAGCTCCAGCAGCGCCTCCCAGGTGCCGGGGCGGATCTCGGTCCAGAGCTCGGCCCGTGGCAGCCCGAGCAGCACCCGAGGGCCACTGGGAGCGGCCCGCCGGACCGAGCGCCAGAGCCGGGGAGCGTCCAGCTCGCCGCGTCCGGCCGTCCGAGCCGCCCAGGCCAGGCCGGGCGCCTCGTCGAGGAACCCGAGCGTCTGCGCGATCGCGCCGCCGTAGGTGTCGGCGTCGACGAGCAGGACCTCGTCGCCGCTGGCGGCCGCCTCGAACGCCAGATTGACGGCCACGGTGGTCCGTCCCGGCCCGCCCTTCGGTCCCCACACCGCGGCCAGGATCCGCCGCGCTCCACCGTCCGCAGGGGCCGGGGCCACCTCGGCCGGCGGGGGGTCGCCGGCGAGATCCGGTTCGGGGTCGGGCTCGCTGGCCAGGGCGGCCCGGGCCCGTTCCACCAGTGCCTCCGGCGGGTCCGCGTCCGAGGCGACCTGCAGCAGCCCCAGCTGGCGGAGCCGGCGCTCGCTGTCCTCGTCGGCGGCCGGGGCCACCCCGACCACGGCCAGGCCGGCCCCGGCCAGCCGGGCCAGGGCGTCGCGGTCCAGCCAGCGGGTCCCGGCGGCGACCAGGGCCACCTCGGCCTGGCCGGCGGCGGCCACCGCCAGCAGGTCACCCAGGTCGTAGCAGCGGTGCAGCACCTGCGCGGCGACCTGCCCCGCCTGGCAGGCCTGCACCAGGGCAGCCTCCCAGGCCGCCCCCACCCCCGCGGTCACCATGCGCAGCGTCATGCCGGCACCTCGATTCGACCCGGGCCGGCCGGGGTCGGGGTCGGGACCGGTGCCGAGGTCGGGCCAGGGGCCTGGTTCTCGTTCCTGCTGCCGACTCGGCCGGCGGTGGTCCCGGCCCGGGCAGCACCCTCGGACCCGGCTGCACCCTCGAACTGGGTGCTGGTCGGCGCGGGCGGTGTCGTCGGCACCGGTTGGCCGTCCTCGGGGGTGGGCTCGTACGGACCCGAGGTGTCGGGCGGAGGTGGCGGGGGTCCGTACGAGGGTGGCGGCCCGATGGCGGCCGGACCCGGGGCCTTGACGACGAAGATGCGGGCGGTGGCGATGGCCGCGGCCACGAGCGGGGCGCGGTCGCTCGGCATGCGGAGCTGGACCCCGCGCTCCTGTCCGCCGCCGGCGAAACCGGTCGGGTCCTGGAGGACCTGGACGACCTCGGCTCTTGGCAGCAGGACGACGGCCCGGCCCCGGCGGGCGCCGTCGGTGTAGGCGGCCAGCACCTGCACGCCGTCGCCGGGCCGCAGACCGCGGGCCATGTCTCCAGGGTCCACCTGGACCGGCAGCTCGACCAGGTCGGCGTCGCGGCTGGAGGCGAGGACGAGGCCGGCTGGGACCAGCGTCTCCCGCCGGACGGGTGCGATCAGGACCCGGCCGGCGACCTGCCGGTCGGGGCTCGGCTGGAGGTAGTGGCGGAGCGCCACCTCCGGCAGCCGCACCCGGATGACCATGAGGTCGCCTGGCTTCAGCGGCGTCCCGGCGGGGAGGTCATGGGCGGCGGCGTACACCGGAACCAGCCGCTGGGACCGGTCCAGGAAGAGCGCCCCGGCCAGAATGGCGAGCACGACGAGACAGGCGCCGAGCGCGGTGCGGCCGTTCATCCAGGTGGCCGCGCGCAGGCGGTGGGCTGGGGCCGCCGGGGGCGGCTGCGGGTTCAGGCTGGACAGGGTCGACGCTCCGTGGGGGATGGAGCAGCGTCGGCAGAAGATGCCTGATCCGGGCGTATCCGATCAAGGGTGTGATTAGTGACACGTTAGCCTCCCTGCTGGATCCGGTAACCGGATCATCACGATGAAGCCGGAGGCAGTAGGAGGCAAACAGGAGTTCTGATATTGTGGACAACGCTGCGACGAGCGGTCGCGGGCGGCCCGAGCCGGCGCGACCGCAGATTCCGCGACCAGGAGGGACCTCATGCCCACGCCCGGCGTCGAGCCCAGGTTCTACACGCTGGAGGATGTGGCGACGATCCTCAACGTCCGGGTCGCCCAGGTCTATGCGCTCGTGCGCAGTGGTGAGCTCCCGGCGGTCAAGCTCGGTGGGCGTGGCGTCTGGCGGGTGGACCGTCTGCAGCTCGAGGCCTACATCGAGCGCATGCACGAGCAGACGGCCGACTGGGCGCGCAAGCACCCGCTCATCGGCGCGCCGGAGGAAGGGTGACGGCGGCCACCGCGGCGAATCCCACGAACCGGCGGGCCCGGACCGCCAGGCGGCGTCGCGCCTCGCCGAGGTCGTGCTCGGCGACCTCCAGGTAGTCGCTGCCGACCGCTTCGATGGTGCCGTCGCAGCTGCTCCCGTCGGCCAGCTCGACCCTGACCGGCTCCCGGCGCCGGGCCAGCTCGCGGAGGGCGAGGGCGAACTGGTGGCGGCGTGCGGCCGGGTTGGGTGTGGGCCGGAGTGTGGGTGGTTCGGCGGGCAGGGCGACCGACACCGCGGGACCGTAGCGGATCAGGTGCTCGGCCCCGTCGTCGGCCCGCAGGACGAGGAACTCCGGGTAGCTGGCGACGGTGGCGCCACGGAAGGTGCGGGCGCCGGCGAGCACCACCGCGTCGCTGCCGATGCGGCGGGCGAGCTGTTCCCAGAGCACGGTGGAGCCCAGCTCGGCGCGGACCGCGGCCACGGCCTCCTGCTCGGCCTCACGGCGCAGGCCGGCGTCGAACTCCGCCTCAAGTTCGTCGAACACCCGCCGCATCGTCGGCGGGGTTGACTCGTCTGGTTCCTCCGGTTCGTGCATGCGCGGCAGCCTAGTTGCGTGCCCGGGTTCTCCACAACTTCGCTCGTCGTCCTTGTCGGTACCTTAGGCCGATGGTAGGAAACGAGCGCAAGTAACCTGGATTGAAGGCAACTCGAGGACGTTGACGTGAGGCAGAAGTTCGGAGCGGTGGCCCGGCGGCCGGGCTGGCGGCGAAGGGCCTGGCTGCTGGCGATGGTGGCCGGGCCGGCCCTGGTCGGGCGCACCCTCGTTGGCGAGGTGGGATCGCCGATGCGGCTGCTGAGGGCGCTGGACGACCTTGGCGACCCATGGGCCGACCCGGTGGCGCCGATGATCTCGCTGCTGGCGCTGCTGGCGGAGACGTTGGTCGCCTACCTCCTGGTCGTGCTGGCACTCCGGTCGCTCTGCCAGCTGCCCGGGTCGGTCGGGCGGGCCGCCGGACAGGTCACGCTCCTGGTCACCCCGGTCGCCGTGAGACGTGTGCTCGATCTTCTGGTCGGCGGCACCCTGCTCGCCCAGGCGACGCTGGCGGCGAGCTCCGGCATCGGCATGGCTCCCGGCCACCGAGCGGCCGTTCCGGCTGTGGCGATGGCCACCTCCTCGATCCCCGGCGGCCATGCCGCTCCGGTCACCGGACACCACCTGGGTCCGTCCGCCACCGGGTCGGCTCGACCTCGCCAGGCGGTGATGGACCCGGCCGGGACGCGGCCCGCCCCCCGCCGGTCATCGGCGCCACTGCCGCCCTGGCTGGGGGGCGGGCCGTCCAACCCGGCCCCGGGGTCCATCGGCGACACGGAGCCTGAATCGACCGGCGACGTGGGGACTGGACCGACCGGCGAGGCCTCGCGTGGGTCCGCTGGCGAGGCAGGACGTACGTCGAGCGACGAGCTCGAGCCTGGGTCGGGCGATGGGGCGGCAGCCGGCCACACCGTCGCGGTGGGTGACACGTTGTGGGATATCGCGGCCGCCCACCTCGGACCCGGCGAGGGCACGGTGCTGAACGTGCATCGCTACTGGCGGCAGGTGTACCGGGCCAACCGTCGAGTGATCGGCGCCGATCCCGACCTGATCCATCCGGGGACGCGCCTGGACGTGCCCCCGTTTCGGCGTGATCGGCCATGAGGAGGTCGGCTGGCGCATCGCCGCCCACCAGCGCCGCCCTACCGGAGCTGCTCGGGACCGCCGAGCCCGCCCCGCCGGCCCGCCCGCGCGGATCGCGGCTGCTCAGGACCTTGGCCCGGGTCATCCTGTGGTCCCTCATCGTGGTCGGCGCGCTCCGGGGGCTCCTGCCGGCTCCACAGAGCTCGCCGCCGGAGGCGGCGGCCGGGCCTCCGGACGATCGCCGGGCCGCGGCGGTGGCGACCGCCTTCCTGCGCGAGTACCTGACCGTCGGTGACGACCGGACGGCGCGGGCCGAGCGGCTCGGCCGCCTGACCGTGGCCGGGGCCGACCTGAGCCGGTCGGTCTCGGTTCCAGATGGGGAGGCCCAGTACGCCGACCTCGTGGTGCCGGCCGGCAGCAGACCGGTCGCCAACGGGATCGAGGTCACCGTGCTCGCCCATGTCCTGCAGCTCCGGTCGGGCGCCTACCGCGACGGAGGGACGCTGGCGTTCGTCGTCCCGCTGACGACCCGGAGGGAAGGCATCGCCGTCACCGGTGGGCCGCGGCCCGCCTCCCTGCCGGTCGCGTCCGGGCTGGCGCTTCCCCACCTACCGACGGTGCCGCCGGAGCTGGCGCCAGTGGCCGGGCGGATGGCCAGGCAGGCCGTGGCCGCGGCCGTCGCCCGGGACAGGACGACCCTCACCCGCCTTGGAGGCGGCCGGCCACCGTCCGCCCACCCGCTCCCTTCTGGATGGCGCGTGACCGGGGTCGGCAGCGCCGAGGTAACGGGCCCGCCGGAAGCGCCCACGGCGCTGGTGCCGGTCCGCGCCCGCCCGCCGGTCGGCCGTGCCAGCTACCTCGTCCCGGTACGCGTCCAGCTTGCGGTTGGGCCTCGCGGGCTGACCGTCCGCCAGGTCGACTTCGGCGGGTTGCCGTGAGCTCGCCCAACCTGGACCCGGACTGGCATCCCGACAGCGGCATCGACGGCAGGCGCACGGGGCACGGTGGCGACAACCTGCACCGCTTCCTGACGCCCGGGTCGACCACCGACCCCCACGCCAATGGCCCTCCTCCGGTTCCCACCGCCGAGTCCGGCGCCCCCCAGCCTCGGAAACGGCGGGCCCGTGCGGGCTGGGACGTCCCCGGGCCGCGACCTGGCTGGTACGCGTACCGGATCA
>DASUPQ010000106.1 GCA_036280995.1 Actinomycetota bacterium
CGTCCTGGCCATGGGGGCGCTGCTGGTCGTCGGGGCCTACCTGGAGGGCCCGTCGGCGCTCTCGTTCGGGCTGCTGGTGACCATCCTGGCCGCGTTCGGCTGGTACCTGGTCGACCGGGGCCGCACCGAGGTCACCCGCAACGTCGCCGCCACCATCTTCGCCGTCGTCTACGTGCCGTTCATGGCCGCCCACCTGTCGCTGGTCGTCGGCCGGGCCGACCACTACGTCGGGGCCCTGATCGGCTACGCCGTCCTGGTGGTCGTCTACGACACCGCCGCCTACGCCACCGGGGCCACCCTCGGCCGCCACCCGATCGCCCCTCAGGTCTCGCCCAACAAGTCCTGGGAGGGGGCGATCGGGGCGTCGGTCGCCTGCCTGGCCGCGGGCGCCTTCCTGCTGCCGCTGTGGGAGCCGTGGACGCTCGCCTCCGGCCTGGTCCTGGCCGGGGCCACCTGCGTGGTCGCGCCGCTCGGGGACCTGTCGGAGTCGATGCTCAAGCGCGACCTGGCCGTCAAGGACATGGGCTCGATCCTGCCCGGCCACGGCGGCGTGCTCGACCGGGTTGACGCCCTGCTGTTCATGGCTCCGGTCCTCTACTACGTCCTGGCCGCCTTCGACGTGATCCGGTCCCCGTGACCCGGTCGCTGTACGACCTGGACGGCGGGGAGCTGGCGGCCCTGGTCGCCGAGGCCGGCGTGCCGCCCTACCGGGCCCGCCAGCTCGCCCACTGGCTGGACACCCGGCGCCAGCCCGACCCGCGGGCCATGACCAACCTGCCCCGCTCGCTGCGGGCGCGGCTGTCGGAGCGGTTCGCCGGGACCGGGCTGACCCTCGACCGGCACCAGGCCGGCGACGACGGCTGGACCCACAAGTTCCTGTTCCGCCTGCCCGGCGGGGACGCCGTCGAGTCGGTCCTGATGCTGTACGAACACGGGGGGCTCCGCCCCCCGCGATCCCCCCGAGACCCAATGGCCGAGGATGACTGGGAAGGCGGTCCCCGGGGCCGGGCCACGGTCTGCATCTCGACTCAGGCGGGGTGCGCCATGGGCTGCACCTTCTGCGCCACCGGCCAGTTCGGGTTCACCCGGCACCTGTCGGTCGGCGAGGTGGTCGAGCAGGTGGCCAGGGTGTCGACCATGCTGCCGGAGCTGCGACCGGGGCCGGGCGCTCCCGACCACCTCACCAACGTGGTCTTCATGGGGATGGGGGAGCCGTTCGCCAACCAGGAGGCCACCTGGGGGGCGGCCTACCGGCTCCACCGGGGGTTCGGGCTGTCGGCCAGGGCGATCACGATCTCGACCGTCGGGCTGGTCCCGGGGATCCGGCGGGCGGCCGCCGAGCCGCTTCCGGTCAACCTGGCCGTCTCCATCCACGCCGCCGACGACGCGACCCGCGACCGGCTGGTCCCGGTCAACCGCAGCTGGCCGATCGCCGAGCTGCTCGACGCCGTCCGCGACTACGTGACCGCGACCCGGCGCCGGGTCTCGTTCGAGTACGCGCTCATGGCCGGGGTCAACGACGACCTGGAGCAGGCCCGGCGGCTGGGCCGGCTGCTGGCCCCCCTGCGGGTCCCGCGCAGCGGTGGCCACGCCGCCCACGTCAACCTCATCCCCTACAACCCCACCCCCGGCACCGGCTTCTCGCCACCCTCCAAGGCGGCGGTCCGCCGCTTCCGGGACGCGGTCGCCGCCTCCGGGGTCCCGGTGAGCGTCCGGGCCAACCGCGGCGTCGGCATCGACGCCGCCTGCGGCCAGCTCCGCACGGCCGCCGGGCGACCGGGCCGCCGGACCCTGCCGATGGCGGAGGGACCCCAGGCCGTCGACGCGGGGAGCCGGCCGTGACCCCGACCGGGGTGGTGCTGCTCGGGTCGACCGGGTCGATCGGGGAGCAGGCGCTGGACGTGATCCGCGAGGCGCCCCGGCGGTTCCGGGTGGTGGCCCTGGCCGCGGGGCGGTCGGCCGACCGGCTGGCCGCCCAGGCGCGCGAGCTGCGGCCGGCCGCGGTCGGCCTGGTCGACGAGACCCGGGCCGCCGGCCTGGCCGCCGAGCT
>DASUPQ010000107.1 GCA_036280995.1 Actinomycetota bacterium
AGCAGATGCCGGCCAAAACAGCCTTCGGCGTACCGCACTCCCGGGGTCAGCGGCGCCAACGCCTCGAGCAGCGCCAGGTGGGCCGCCGACAGCAACGACGACTCCCCGACCTGGCAGCCGACCTGGAGCATAAGGCCAGCGTCCAGCGCCTCCCGGCACCGGGCAGAGGCGCCGATGAGGCCGCCGCACTTGGAGATCCGCACGTTCGCCCCCGTGCAGGCCCGGTGGCTGATGAACCGCTGCAACGACTCGCGGTCGCTCAAGCCCTCGTCGACGACGATCTGCGCCGATGACTCGGCCACCAGCCGGGCCAGGCCAGAAAGGTCACCGGCGGCGATCGGCTGCTCGAACGACCAGATCCCGACCGAACCCAGCCGGCCGATGAGCTCCAGCGCCGGCTCGACCTCCCAGGCCATGTTGGCGTCGACCCGAAGGTCGACCCGGCGCCCGAGCAGCCGCCGGGCCGTCCTCGCCGCCGGCAAGGTCCCGTCACGTTCAACCTTCAGCTTGACGTGCGGGAACCCGAAGGCGCGCATCTTGAGCAGCGACTTCACATAGGGCCAGCCTCGCCCGGCGGACACCACCCCGCTGTAGCGGTAGCGCTCCAACGCCCCCTCGGATGGCTGGCCGCCGAGCGACACCGGTTCACCGAAGGCCCTGCCGAACGCGTCGACCAGGGCCAGGTCGACACAGCCCCAGGCCGAGGTCTGCGGTAGGTCGGGGCCGACCCACTCCGACGGGGCCTTGCCATCGCATTGCTCCAGGAACGAGAACACCTCGGGAAACGACTGGAACCTGCGCCCGACCAGCGCCGGCAGGACCTGGTCACGAAGCAGAGCGAACGCGTCCTGGCGGCTCTCCCCCGAAACGTAGGCGCGAGGCAATGCCTCCCCCCACCCATCCACACCGCTATCCAGGGTCATACGGATGAACAAGCTCTCAGAGGTCGTCCGCGCGGCCGCGGCGTGCCGGAACGCGGCCTTGAAGGGAAGGTCGACCGCGAACAGCCGCAGCTCGGTCACCGTCGGCATCTAGAGACCACCGCCCATCGGCCGGGACAGCCCCGATGGGACCCGAGCCGACAGCCATCCGAGCATGTCGGCCAGGTACCGGCTGCGGTCGGGCTCGAAGTCCAAGGTGTGGCCGGCACCGGGATAGGCCACGTAGGTCTTGTCCTCGACGCCGAGCCGCGGAGGTAGTGAAGCTCGACGCCGTCGCTGACCCGGACGGCCCGGCCCACGGCGTCCCCGCCGGCCAGCGTGTGCTGCTCCGCGTCGGCGGCCGGGCCGTTCATGGTTGCTCCCGTCGGTCGGTCCTTCCGTCTCGGACCAGCGGACCCGGGCGACCCGAGGTTCCACGAGCAGTGTCGCGGCACCGCCGGCGGGTCGGATCAGCGAAGTCGCCAGTCTTCAGCCCGGGTCGCGGGCGGTACCGCCGGGGGTGCCGGTGACGACCAGGTCACCCGGATCCAGCCGCTGGAACCGGGCCAGCCGCGTCAGCACCGCGGTGCTGGAGATCTCGGCGTCGATGCCTCGGACCCGCCGGTAGCCGCGGCGCCGGTCCGCCCGCTCGGCCCTCGCCTCCCGATCCAGCGGGCGCCTCGGGTCCGCGGGCTGTGGAGCGGCACGCCACCACGGATCCGGTCGCCGCCGGATCGCTGCGCGGGCGCCGGAGGAGCGGCATGCGAATGCTCGGCCTTGATGCGCTCGGCCCGCTCCAGCTCCAGGGTCCGGAGGGTCCGCTCGATGCCGGCGAGCTGCGGGGCGGTGGCGTAGGGGAGGCGGTAGGCGTCGCCGACGAACCCCGCCATGTCGGCGCGGTAGTCGTGGCCGAACGAGGTGAACTCGCCCGGCACCTTCAGCATCGCGTTCATCGCGTCCATCCCGGTCTGGAGGAAGGTGACCAGGGGCAGCCAGCGCAACTGCTCGGGCACCCCGCGGCCCCGCTGCCCGTTGGCCAACCAGGTGGGTCGCTGCACCAGCAGGTCGGGTCCGAACACGGCGATGGGGTCGTTGTCATGGGAGAGCACCACCGCCCGCAGCCGGGCCCGCTCCTCCTCGGCCAGCTCCTGCAGCTGCTCCTGGCGGTCGAACACCTCGACGGTCCCGTGCGGGACGAGGGTGCTGCTGCCCCGGGTCATGCCGCTCCGGGACCACTTGGCCAGCCACGGCAGGCCGACCCACAGGGCACGGTCGATCCCGTAGTGGTCGAAGCCGTCGATGCCCTGGTACATGACCACGTCGGAGCTGGTCCAGGCACCCATGCTCTCGCCGAAGACCAGCACCCGCTGGCGCCCCTCGGGTGGCAGGCCGGCCAGCCGCTGCTTGACCCCCCACAGCAGGAGCCGGAACTGCCGGCGGCCCAGCGCCACCTTCTGGACCGACAGGAACGACGGATACCGGGCGTACTGGATGCAGCAGGTCGCGATGTCGCCGCGGGTGAGGAACTCGGCGGCCTCGATCAGCGTCTGGTCGACCCAGCCGGTGCCGGTCGGTGAGATCAGCAGCAGGTAGGACCGGTCGAACGCGCCGGCGCGGTCCAGCTCGGCCAGGGCCAGCTCCGCCCGGCCGGTCTGGTACAGCGGCTCGCTGTTGAACCCGACATAGGTGCGGATCGGCTGGGCGATGGCCGGCTCCCCCATGACCTCCTCGATCAGCTCGGGGGTGACCACGTCGGTGACGAAGCGGCGTCCCTGCTGGCCGAGGTCGGCGAACGGCAGCAGGCTCTCGGGGCATCCCGACAGCAGCGGACTGGTGGGCGCGGTGGCATACCCCGGCTCGACCTTCTGATTGGCCCGCCCCACATAGGCCACTCCGGCGTTGTAGACCGCCATCGTCGCCCCCGCCCACAGTCCGGCGTTGACCAGCCGTGCGAGCACCCGCTTGGACGGCCCGGGCCCGAAGTAGGACTCGAGCGCGCCACGTGACCAGACGAAGCCTCTGGCCAGGCCGGTCCCGATCGTGGTGACGGCATACGCGGTGGCCAGCGCGCCCGGCACTGTCGACGCCTGCGGCCGCGGCCAGCGGTCCGCCCCGGCCTCCCGCGCGGGCAGCCGCCGCGCCGCCCGGTAGAGCAGCCCCGCGGTGTGGACGGCGCCGACGGCGATCGGCCGGACAGCCGGCTGGCTCGGGTGGTACCGCTGCGCCCAGCGGCCAAGATCGTGGACGGCGGCACCAGCGGCACCGTCCCGGAGCAGCTGACCGGTGGACCGTAGCGACGCCACCCACAGCCGCTGGCAATGGCGCTCCGGAACCGCCGCCAGCGCCGCCCCGGCGCCGCCGATCACCGCCCGGGCCGCGAGCTCGGCGGGAAGGGGGGCGTCGGCCGGCACGGCCAGCCTCGTCAGCTTCTCGACCACGCCGGTCGTTGCCCGCGCCCCGAGCATCCCGAGCCCCATGGCGACACCGTGCAGCCTCGCGGTGCGCGGCATCAACGACGGCCCGAACGCGTCGAGGGCGGCCACGGTCTGCCGGGGTGCCGCCGGTGATGTCGCCAGCGGGTTCAGCCACCGTGCCAGCTCCCGCAGCTGGTTCGACCCGCGGGCCTCGCCGAGCACGGCCCTCAGTCGCCGCATGTCACAGCCTCCCAACCTTGCTGGTCGCGGATCGCGATCATGTCGCCTCGAGCCCTACCGGCGTCGGCGCCTCCATGCCCGGCGCCACGAACGACCTCCGCCGCCACCACAGGTAGCAGCCGATGCCCACCGGGATCGGCAGCAGCCAGGTGAGCGCCCGGTAGACCAGGACGGCGGCGACCACCTGCGGCCTGGCGCCGCCGGCGGCGACCAGCCCGCCGATCAGCACGGCCTCGACGAACCCGGCGCCGCCGGGAGTGAGCGGAATGGCGGTGGCCAGCCGCGCGAAGGCGAACACGGCCAGCACGTCGGCCCAGGAGACCTCGGCGTCGCTGACCCCGACGTGGCGCAAGGTGACCAGCAGCACCAGGAACAGCGACAGGTGGCTGGCCAGCGAGGTGACCGTGATCGCGACCCAGCGACGCTGGACGAGGCCGACGGTGCGGGTGCGGAACTTGACCGTGGCCAGCTCCCAGCCAGTCACCGGCGGCCGCCGCACCAGCCGCAGCAGCCGCGAGGCGACCCGGCCGGCGAGCAGCCCGAACCGGCGCGCCACCTCCTCGCTGCGCAACATCAGCGCGAACACGACGACCGCGGCGGCCAGCCCGGCGATGCCGAGCAGGGCGGCGATGACCCGCCCCCCGGTGGCGCCGCCCTGCAGAGCCACCAGGGCAAGGGCCAGCACCGGCAGGCCGAGCTTGATGAAGCTGTTCCACACCCCTGAGACCAGCACTGCCGTGGTCGTCCGGGACCGCGAGTACCCCCACGACCCGAGCATCGTGTAGGTCATGCCGATGCCGATCGCCGCCCCGACCCCGGCCGGTATGGTGTTGGCCACCGCGGTGGTCGCCTGGGTCATCGCCATCGCCCGCCAGAACGACAGGCCCGGCGTGACCGCCATCCACACCCAGGCGTAGGTGCACAGGTTCCAGCCGGCGATCGCCACCAGGGTGGCCAGCTCCAGCCAGGTCAGGGCCTGGATCTCGGCCCACACCGTCGCCAGGTCGATGCCGCGGAGCAGGTAGTAGAAGATCACCACGACCAGCAGCAGCGACAACGCGACCTGGACGATCCGGCGGGTACGAGGCGGCGGCTTCCGAGCGGTTGCCGGTTGCTCACTCATCGCAGCGATCTCCTCATCTGGCGGTCACGTCCAGGTCGAGCCGGCCGTCGGAATCGCGCCGGAGGGCGGCGGCCAGGGCGTCGCGCGTCGTGAAGCTCAGCGCGGACGACGACTCGCCGGCCAGCTGTTGGCGGCTGGCCTCGGGTGCGACCAGGCGCTGGGTGATGCAGCCGCCCGGGAAGGTATAGGTGCGGGTCATCACGACCCCGGCGGCGTTGCGCTCGGCCCGCAGGTAGCGTCGTGCATCCGGCCGCTCGGAGGTCAGCTCGACCGCCCCGCCGAGGTCGCAGGAGGCGGTGAGCTCCGCGACCAGGACACCGCCCCGGTCGCTGGTCAGCGTGAACCGGGAGCTGTCGTTGGCGACCACCACGTCGCCGAGCGTCCAGCCGACCGGGAGGATCTCGATGCACGGCACCAGCGAGGCGGTGGGCACCGACTGGGCCATGAGAAAGAGCGGCTCGTGGGGCTCGCACTGAAGCGTCCGCGCCTGGATCGGCGCGTTCTCGACGTCGCTGTCGTTGATGAGCCGGCCCCACCCGATGCCGAGGACGGCGATGGCCAGGAGCAGCGTGAGCACCGCCAGCCCGATCCGGCGGATGCTCCAACGCTGGATGGAGATGGGGCGGGGCCGCTCGGGCAGGAGGTCGAGGAACTCGGCGTGCAGGTCGCGGCCCTTCTCCCGCATGAGGTTGCGGAGCTGGGACGGCATGGTCAGCCCGCGGGTGGCGGCGAACGCCTCAGTGATCTCCTCCACCGTGAACAGGTGCAGGGCCCGCTGGTAGACCACCTCCGGGCTGGAGCGCAGGGCCAGGCACAGCATCATGTTGGCCAGGTCGACGGCCTGGCGCCAGGGGCTCGGGTGCGCCTGGACGAAGGCGACGTCGATCATCACCATCCGGCCGTCGCAGACCAGCAGGTTGGCCGGCTTGATGTCGCGGTGGGCGAGGCCGGCGTCCCACAGCCTGCGGATGATCCCGAGGCCCTGGTCGATGATCGCCTCGTCCACCTCGGCCTCGCCGAGCTCCTTGGCGTCCTCGAAGAACTCGAAGGCGATCAGGTACTCGCGCTCGGGGGTGAGCTCGACGACCCCGTAGGGCGCCGGCGTGGGCAGGCCGGCGTCACGGAGCAGCCGCAGGGCATAGTCCTCCTGCTGGACCAGCCGGCCGACGGTGTTGAAGGCCTTCTCGTCCTCCAGGCGGCCGTAGAGCAGCTCCCGGCCCAGCTTGTACCAGCGGTCCGAGCGCAGGTGGCTGCGGGCGTACAGCTTGCCGAACAGGACCGTCCCCGGGTCGCCCGCGACGGTGATCCGCAGCGGGGTCGACCCGGCCGAGCCGGCCAGCCCGAACGGCTTCACCTCCTCGACGACCAGGCCGAGCTGATCCTGCACACCACGACGGATGGCCTGGCCGCGGGCCCCACCCACGTCCAGGTGGGCGGTGCGGCCGCGCCGGTAGCTGATCGGGAAGACCTCATTGGGGGTGAACCAGCGGTAAGCGAGCAGCGGGACGGTCACGCCGATGACGGCACCGAGCAGCACGTCGGTCGGGGCGTCGACGCCGAGGGCGACCCGGGCCAGGCCCGCCAGCGCGACGACCGCGGTCGCCGCCCACTTGCCGAGCTGGCGCCAGCGGCCCTCCGGCACCAGCACGTAGAGGACGCTGACCAGGCTCGCGGCCAGCACGGCGACCTGGATCGACGGCAGCGCATAGCCGTTCCAGCTCCCGTCGATGGCGGCCCCGAACGGCCTGGGCCGCTTGAGCACGGCCGACAGGACCAGGGCCAGCTGCGAGGTCACCGCCAAGGCGACAACGTAGACGACCAGATGGCGAATCCGCCTGAACACCAGCAGCGGGACGACGATGCACCAGGCGAGGACCTTGGAGGCCAGCCAGCTGGCGGGAAACGCCGCCACCTGCAGGGCATTGGTGAGCCAGCCGCTGCGCAGCCCGGAGAGCCATCGCACGACCCGGTCGTCGGCGGCGGTCACCGCGACGGCGGCGCCGTGCCGGCTGGCGACAAAGCTGACCGTGAACACGACGACCAGCCCGACGGCGGCCAGCAGCCACCCGACACCGCTGGTCTCGAGGTGCCGGGGCAGCGGCGGCGGCGCGCCGGAAGGGCGGCGCCGCCGCCTCGAGCGGCGAACGCTCGGCGCGACCCTGGCCGGTTGGTCGGCAACCGGCGTTGCGCGGGCGGTGGTGTCCATGAGGCCTCCGGGCCGGTGGCCGCGGGGGTGCCCCCTCGCGCAGGTTTCGCACGCCCAGGCGGGATCGGCGCACCCACGCGACCAAGGGATCTTGCGAGCAGCGTCGCAGCCGGGCCGCCGGCTCGGATCAGTGAATTCGCCAGTCCTCGGACGCCCACGGGAGGGCGTGGCCCGAACCCTCGTGCTACACCGCCTCGGGCGCGCTGTTGACGCGGTCGTCGACGCGGAGCTGGATGAGCTCGGCGCGGGAGGAGATGCCGAGCTTGGTGAAGACCTGCCGAAGGTGGTAGTCGATCGTCCGCGGGCTCAGGAAGAGCTGGGCTGCGACCTCGCGGTTGGTGGCCCCGTGGCCGACGAAGCGGACGATCTGCAGCTCCTGGGGGGTGAGCTGGTCGAGGGTGCTGGGGTCGCGCCGGCGGGCCGTCTCGCCGCTGACGCGCAGCTCCGTTCGCGCTCGCTCCGCCCAGGGGGAGGCGCCGAGCTGCTCGAAGGTGGTGAAGGCGGCGCGCAGGTGCTCGCGGGCGTCGACCCGCCGACGGGCACGGCGGAGCGCCTCGCCGTAGAGCAGCTCGGTTCGGGCCCGGTCGAACGGCCGGCTGCTGGGGCCGTGCAGCCGTAACGCCTCGGCGAAGTGACGGTTGGCGGTCGCGCCGGCCGACAGCAGCCCACGGCAGCGGGGCACGAGCGCGAGCGCCCAAGGCGGGGCGGTGTGGGTGGCCCACTGCTCGAAGCCGGCCAGCGCCGTCTGGCCGCGCTCGGTCTGGTTGGCCCGGACGGCGGCCTCCACGAGGTCGGGCGCGGCCAGCAGCGCGACGACCGGATGGCCGGTCTCCGACCCGGCGGCCAGCTTCTCGAGCCGGGCGAGCGCCTCGGCCGGTCGGCTGGAGGCGAGGTCGAGCAGGGCGAGCGCCCAGGAGGCACTGGCTGCCTGGAGCCGCAGGCCACGCGGAACCGCGTGCTCCAGAGCCTCGGCGGCGTACGACCGGCAGGCGTCCTCGCGACCCTGCATGGCCCCGAGCAGCGCGAGGGTGCTGAGGTTCCGGCAGACGCTGCTCTCCTGCCCGGTCTCCCTGGCCAGGCGCAGCCCCTCCGACGCACTTGCCGTGGCGGCCGTGTAGCGGCCGGCGGCCACCTCCGCGACGGCGAGGGACTCCAGGAGATA
>DASUPQ010000108.1 GCA_036280995.1 Actinomycetota bacterium
GGCCAGGCCGGTGCTGCCGTTCCCGGTGGCGGGCTCGACGCCCGCTACGAAGATCTGCGTCACGCCGCCCTGCACGCGCGCGCCGAGGCGTTCCCGCTCGGCCTCGCCGTGCTCACCCGCCAGGGGGTGACCGCCTGGCGCCGCGCCCTGGCGCGTCTCGCCCCCGACCCCTTGTCCCGCCCAGCGCCGGCACCGCCACCGGCGTCGGCCGGGACGGTGCCGGCCCCGATCGCCGCCGAGCTCGTCGACGCGCTGGCCGCCGTCGCGCTCGCCGGCACCTGATCCACCGGTCAGTCCTCACCCTGTCCGTCTCTCCGCGACCGTTCTTGTCACCGCCGTGCTCGGCGGGAAGGAGCATGCCTGGTGTTCACCGATTCCGCGGCATCGAAGGTGACCGCCGCCCAGCTGGGCAAGCCGGCGCTGCTGTATGTGCGCCAATCCACCCTCAAACAGGTCATCCACAACGCCGAGTCCGCGCACCGCCAGTACGACCTGCGCGGCCGGGCGATCGCGCTGGGCTGGACCGACCAGCAGATCAGCGTGATCGATGTCGACCAGGGCCACTCCGGCGCCAGCGCCGCGGACCGGGAAGGGTTCCAGCACCTGGTCGCCGAGGTGTCGCTGGGCCGGGCCGGGATCGTGCTCGGCCTGGAATGCTCCCGGCTGGCCCGCAACTCCGCCGACTGGCACCAGCTGCTCGAGCTGTGCGCGATGACCAGCACCCTGATATGCGACGAGGACGGTCTCTACGACCCCCGCCAGTTCAACGACCGGCTGCTGCTCGGCATGAAGGGCCAGATGAGCGAGGCCGAACTGCACTTCATCAAGGCCCGGCTGCGCGGCGGGGTGCTGTCCAAGGCCCGCCGCGGCGAGCTGGCCACCCCGCTGCCGGTCGGGCTGGTCTACGACGCCGCCGGCCACGTGGTGCTCGACCCCGACACCGGCGTGCAGCACGCCATCCGGCACCTGTTCGACACCTTCACCGCCACCGGATCCGCGACCGCCTGCGTCAAGGCCTTCCGCACCGCCGGCCTGTCCTTCCCCTGGCGGCACCTCACCGGGCCCCGCAAGGGCGAGCTGGACTGGAAGCCGCTGCAACACCACACCGCGCTGCGGGTGCTGCACAACCCCCGCTACGCCGGCGCGTTCACCTACGGCCGCCACCGGCACCACAAACTGCCCAGCGGGAAGTGGTCGACCACCACCCTGCCGCGCGAGGAATGGATCGCGTTCATCCCGGACTCCCATCCCGGCTACATCACCCTCGAGCAGTTCGACGCCAACCGCGCCCGGCTGGCCGCCAACGCCGCCGCCCACGGCCGCGACCGTGCCGGCGGACCACCACGCGAAGGGCCCGCGCTGCTGCAGGGAATCATCGTCTGCGGCAGGTGCGGGCAGCGGATGACCGTGCGCTACCACCGCCGCCGCACCAAGACCATCCCCAACTACCTGTGCCAACGCGCCGGCATCGACAACGCCGAACCGATCTGCGCCTCCATCCCCGGCGCCGACCTCGACCACAGCATCGGGCAGCTGCTGCTGCAGACCCTGTCCCCACTGGCCGTCGAGGCCGCGCTCGCCGTGTCCGCCGAACTTGAGCAACGCGCCGACGAAGCCGACCGGATGCGCGCCGCCCAGGTCGAGCGCGCCCGCTACCACGCCGACCTGGCCCGCCGACGCTACCTCGCCGTCGACCCCGCCAACCGGCTCGTCGCCGACAGTCTCGAAGCCGACTGGAACACCGCCCTGCGCGCCCAGAACGAGGCGCAACAGACCTACGACAAGGCCCGCGAGCAGCACACCGGCACCCCCACCGACGCCCAACGCGCCCGCATCGACCAACTGGTCACCGACCTGCCCGCGATCTGGCACGACCCCGCAACCCCCGCCCGGGAACGCAAACGCATCGCCCGGCTACTGCTCACCGACGTCACCGTGCACCGCGACGCCGAGACCATCACCGCGCACCTGCGCTTCCCCGGCGGCCAGCACACCACGCTCACCGTGCCCGCCCCCAGGCCCGCGCACGAGCAGCGACGAACCCCCGCCGAGATCGTCGCCGCCGTCGACGACCTGCTCGACCGGCACGTCAGCGGTGAGATCGCCGACATCCTCAACGCCCGCGGCCTGACCAGCGGCACCGGCCAGCCGTTCCACCGACCCGCCGTCGACCGAATCATCCGCGCCTACCGGCTGCGCAGCCGTCGCCAACGCCTCCGGCAGGCAGGCATGCTCACCCCCACCGAGACGGCGAAACAGCTCGGTATCAGCCCCCAGACCGTCAAGAACTGGTGGCGGGCCGGGATTGTCGGCCGCCTCCGATACAACGACAAGGGCGAGATGCTCTACCACCGGCCCGACCCCGACAACCCACCCCAGCGACCCAAGATCGGAAGACCCACCAACGCGCGGTGACCAGCACAACCAGAAACAACCAGCCCATCAACCCGAGGAGGCGCAGTATGCAACCCGAGGCTTGTCCTTCGGCTTGGCCGCCCTGGCCGGGTCGATCAGCGTGCCGTAGTGGGCGGCCATCTCGCCGTAGCACCGGTTGATCCTCGGGTCGTACAGGTCCGGCTTGTCCACCCCGGTCTTCAAGTTGTCCGGCACCAGCCGGGCGACCACACCGGAGAAGAACTCGAACGCCAAGACGTGGCACTCGGTCCAGGTGGCCTGGTCCATCACCAGCACCGGCCGCACGAACATGTGCCGCGAACACGCCAGCACCATCACGAACGCCCACACCGTGCGGCGTCGGCCGGTCTGCGGGTCGGCCCACATCCCCAGCCGGCCGTAGTCGATCTGAGCCTCCGAACCCGGCTCGGCCGGGGTGGGCCGCAGCACCTTGACCTGGGACCGGCGTACCTCTTCGGGCAGGTTGGCCCGCATCCACCGCCGCAACGACGCCACCGACGCGTCCACGCCACGCTCGTCGACCAGCCGCTGGTGGATCGTGGCCGCCGTCACCCCGGCCTCCAGCTGGTCGACGATGTAGTCGTGGTGGGCCGCGATCTGGGGCCAGGTCAGCTGCCGCAGCCGGGCATCGGCCAACTCCGGGAACCACTGCCCGGCCAGCTCGCGCCATACCGCCTCGTCCCGGACAGGCTCCCCCGGGCTCATCCCCGCCGCCGCCAACGGCGCCAGATACTTCCGTACCGTCTTGGGCGACAACCCCAGGCTCCGCGCGATCTGGGCCCGAGTCCGGCCCGCGTCCCAATGGGTGTAGATCTCCACCAAATCGACCATGTCGAACGTCCTCCTCGCCATCTGTGGGCTCCTTCGCTCACCGGTTGGTGAGCCGGAGCCTCATCCCTGACAAGGACCAGACCCGCCCGACACGCACGTCGTCCCCATAGGGAAATACGTGATCGGCCAGGGTGGGGAATTACGTGATCGCGGACCCCTCAGACCTGGGGAATTTCATGATCGCTGACACGCATACCGGCCCGAGGGCAGGTGTGCCAACGGGCCGTCCTCGAGCTCGGCGATGACCTGTTCGATCACCGCGTGGTCGCGGTGATGCTGATCGGCCTGGACCACGACGAGGGTGGTGTTGGTGATGAACGCGTGATGCCAGTAGGCGCCGAACAGCTCGCCCTGCCGCGGGGGTTGGAGCCGTTTCACCCGGCGCACCACCAGCCGGCACTCCACGTGGTCGCGCTTGCGGCGGGAGGTGAACGCGGTGAAAGTGGTCTCGGCGACCTCGGCGTCGGAGATCCAGGCCTGCTCCTCGTCGTCCCAGACCGCGTTCGGGTAGGTGATCGGGGTCCAGGCGTCCTCGGGGATCGCTGCGATCGCGGCCAGCACCGGCCGGGTCATCCGGGCGGTCACGCTGAACCAGGCCCCGGCCCGGACCGCGGCGGCGACGCGAGCTGGCGGGCCGCCGCGCTCCTGGCATACAGCCCGGCACCATCTCGCCGTCGATGCCCAGCTCGCCACACGCCCGCAGCCGCGGCACCAGTACCGGCAGGAACGGGCGCCCAGCTTGGGCGCGGGCCGCGCGGAGCACCGCGCCGCAGAACCGCAGCGCCGCCACCACGTGCTCACCGTAGGTCCAGCCGCGGCCACCGCGGGCAGGACGATCCGCGGCC
>DASUPQ010000109.1 GCA_036280995.1 Actinomycetota bacterium
GCCGGGCAGGTCGGCGACCGCTGAGCCTGCCACCCTGGCCACGCGACAGAGCTGCGTGTGGAGCTGACCGGAGTCTGCTGCCGCCTCGCTCGTGCCAGACCTCAGATGCGCTGCCGGTTGCTGGCCGAGGGTGGCAGCCTAGTGTCGTCCAGGTCGAAGGTCAGCCAGTCCTGGACCCGCACCACCCCTTCGGTCGCGCCGGCCAGGCGGACCACGATGGGGATCAGGCTGCGCCGCTCGACCCGCCCGGTGAGGCTGACCACGCCGTCGCGTACCTCGACCTCCATCCGAGCTGGGTCGACCAGCAGCTCGTGCCCGAGCAGATCGGCTTCGGAGACGACGCCCAGCACCCGGCTACGCCCGTCGACAACAACCGGTAGGGCGCTCAGGCGATGGTCGGCCAGCAACCTAGCTACCTGCTTGACGGGCGTGGTCGGCTGGGCGACCACCACCTCGATCGTCATGACATCCTGGACCCGGGCCGGCATGGCGCTCCTCCTTGCCACCTTGCTCACCCGACACCCCAGCCACGGCCAAACGCCCGGCAGGCCAAGCAACCACCGGCCATACCATGCATACAGCGGCGGTTGCGGAGCGGCGGGTTCGACAGCGGTGGGAGCAGCAGGGTCGAGCCGCCCTGCGGTTCCCCTTCCCGCGTAGGCTCGAGCTGCGACGAGCGGGCCGCTGGCCCCGGGGGCGGTTCGAGGAGGAATGCCGCCTGCTGCTCGGCCCGGTCGAAGTCCCCGGCCGCCACCGCCTCGGCAAAGCACCGTTCTGCGGTCAGGTTGTTGGTGCGGCCCCGTATCCGCCGCCCCACCATCCCGCTCAGGCGCACCACACCAACGATCAGCACGGTCAGGATCAGGGCGAGCAGCGCCGACCCCAAGAGCACGCCGCGCATCAGCAGCCCCTCCTCACACGGTCCGGCGGCGCCTGGTGATGCGGTAGAGCAGCAGCAGCACGATCGATCCGGCGATCGCGGTGACCCAGGTACTCAGATCGAAGAAACCACCCAGCGGGTCGGCGCCGAACAGCGCGCCGGCCAGGAACCCTCCAAGCAATGCCCCGACCACCCCGATGAGCATGGTGACCAGAACCCCACCTGGGTCGTCACCGGGCAGGAGCCACTTGGCGAGGGCCCCAGCCAGGAGGCCAAGGATCAGCAGCGACACGATGCCCATGACAGCAACACTCCTCTCCGGCGTCCGCTCCTGGTTGCCAGATGTGTGGCAGCCGACGACCGGCCATCTCGGCATCCGTCATCCGTTCCAGGACGGCCCCTTGAACCACCTACCTTGGAGATGGCCGAGGCGGGAAACCAGGCCTGGGTGGGCCAGGAATCCCGGTTGGTTCTTGCCGGGCCACGGCAAGCGCACAGCGATGGTGGCGCCCATCCGGCGGCCGCTGAGCTGAGCGTCGGGACCTCAGCTGTGATCCGGTCGGCCAGGCAGTGGTGACAAGGCCGCCAGGTCGCGTCGGGAGGTCGCCGAGAGGTTCTACGGGGACCGCTAGATGGGCGCTGTTCTGTGACGGCTTGGAGGCGTTCTGCGGATTGAGGGCCGTCGGGCGGACATGGCTGGCCTGCCCAAGCTCTGACCTCCCCGTTCTCCTGCCGGCGTAGCGCCGCGTGCCGCGGGGAAGCCTGCTGGTATGGGTGCGGGGCTGGTGGTCGTGCTGGTGGTGACCGGCCTGTTCGTGCTGCTGCCGCTGTGGTTTGCCTGGCTGAGCATGGATAGTCGCCGGTGGCAGCGGGTGGAGCGGATCCTCGGCCGCGAGCCGAGCGGCAAGGAGCCACGCTGGGTCTGGTGGGCGTGGATCGGGTTGAGCGCGGCCTACGTCGTCATCGGTGCCCTGCGGGTCGCCTCCGGCCGCGAGCGCTTCATTGGCGTGGTCTGGCTGTTCCAGGGAGTGGCCTTTGGCGTGCTTGCGGGCAGCTTCTACCTGCGCTGGCGCCGCGAGCGTGAACGGGCCAGTCCCGGCGCAGCCGGCGCTCAGGTCGAGGGTGAATCAGCAGGCCGCCGCCCTGGAGAGACGCCGTAGATCACCGGTTGGGCCCGAAAGGGCCTGCCGAAGCAGAACGGTGGAGACCGCGGGGCCCGCGCCTGGTAGCAGCCTAATCACCCGCTGCAATGTCTTATACCCACCACCACTAGTGAGGGGCGCCCGTCGGGCGCCCCTCGCGGTCAGGTGGTTGGCTATGGGGTGGTGGGGTCGGCGTAGGAGCCGCCGAAGATGTCGGTGTTGCCGAAGAACCCGCCTACATCGGGGCAGTCCTGGTTGGGTGCCGGCGGCGGGATCGGAGTGCCGTCGACCAGGGACTGGCGGTAGGCGTTGATGGCCGGGCACACAGCGGCGTTGCGGCTGTCCACCCACACCGCGGCCGCGAACTCGCGGGTGGCCACGGCGT
>DASUPQ010000110.1 GCA_036280995.1 Actinomycetota bacterium
GAACAAGAAGGACCACGCCTAAAGCCTGGAACTCCGGGCCGCGGCAGATCGAAAGTCAACCGTTCGGGTTTCTTCACCGGGTCCACCACCGTGAGGACCCGCTGGTGCAGGACATGAGCATGACCTCACCGGCTGCCGAGATTCCGCCTATTGCCGCAGTGGATCGCCGTACATCTACCGAACCAACCCAACCGAGGGAGCGTGCTTCATGGGCAAAGTGACCGCGCAGGCGATCATGTCGCTTGACGGGTACGTCGCCAAACAGGACAACACCATCGGCCGATTGTTCGACTGGCTGCAGAACGGGGAGGTGGCGGTCAGGTCGCCAGCCGATGACATGACCGTCCATCTCACGCCGCAGAGCGCCGAGCGCTGGCGCGTGTGGGTGTCTTCAATCGGTGCACTAATCCGAAGTTACGTGGCCTGTGACGTGCGAACCCCCCGCTGAGCGGGGGGTTCGTGGTTGTTGGGGGTGGTGGTTTGTCTACTTGAGGCTGATCGGGATTGGGGTGTGGAGGAGTTCGAAGGCGCGGCGTTGGGTGTCGGTGGGTTGGGTGAGGGTCGGTACGAGGGGTTCGGTGTTGGCGTAGCGCAGGTCGTTGCGGGTCAGGGTGGCCAGGTGGGTGAGCAGGCCGCGGAAGCTGCGCAGCGGCTGGTCCTGGGGGTCGTGATGGCGGGAGGCCTTGGTTGCGGCGGCGGTGGAGCGGCTGGCCGGGGCGACGGGGTTGTGCCGCGGGGGTGGGTGTTCGTCGGTGTAGGTCAGCGGGGCCCAGGCGCGGCGCAGGTGCCAGATCAGGTAGGCGGCCAGGGTGCAGATCAGTACGTGGGCGCGGACCCGGTCGGCGAGGCGGTGGTGGATCGGGCGCAGGTCCAGGTCGTCGGTTTTGAGGGTGCGGAAGTCGCGTTCGACGTGGGCGAGGTCCTTGTAGGCGAGCACGATCCCGGGTGGGTCGAGCCGGTCGCCGCCGATGCTGGTGCGCAGCACGTAGATGCCGTCCAGGGCGGCCTCGGCGTCGATCTGGGTGTGCCGGCGGGTGATGGCCAGGGTGCTGTCGGAGATCGCGACCTGGAAGTGCTTGGCCATCTTGTACTTGTTGACCACCTTGCCGACCCGCAGCCCGATCTGGTCGGCGCCGGTCAGCCGCCCGTCGGTGACCGCGGCCAGGATCGGGGCCAGCGCGGTCTCGGTGGCGGCGAGCAGCTCGGCGCGTTTGCGGGCCCGTTCGGTCGCCAGCAGCGGGTTGCGGCAGGCGATCAGCCGCTCGCCGGGGTAGTCCGGGTGACTGATCTCGGCCAGGTCCTGGTGGTCGAACAGCGACAGCTGCAGCGGGCCCTGGTCGGCGGCCAGCGCGGCGATCTGCGGGGCCCGCAGCGCGGTCAACCAGCCGGTCCCGCCGAGCTCGCGCAGCGCGTCGATCCGCGCCGAGGTGATCATGCCGCGGTCCCCGACCATGACCAGCTGGGCCAGCCCGAACCGCTCGCGCACCACCTCGACCGCGTCGACGAACGCGGCCGGGTCGGCGGTGTTGCCCGGCAACACCCGCACCGCGACCGGGCGGCCCTCGGGGTCGGTGAGCAGCCCGTATTCGATCTGGAGTGTGCCGCGCTTGCCGTCGCGGGAATACCCGCGCGCGGCCAGCGGGCAGCAGCTGCCCTCCACCCAGGACGAGGACAGGTCAAACAACGCCATCCCGGCCGGATTGGTCACCGGCCCCAGGTGCCGGGCTGCCAACTGCGCCTCGATGCGGTCCTGGCGGTCCACCAGCCAGTCCATCGCTGCGTACACCTCGTCGGTGGACGCGCCGGCCACCTCCAGGTCGACCCCGAGCGTGGTGTCGGCCCACGAACTGAGCGTGGCCAGCTTCGAGCCGGGTGCGACCACCCGCGAGACGATCAACGCCAGGGCCAGGTCGCGAGCCCGGCCGGGCGGGCCCAAAAGCGCCGGCAATCCCAACGCGCGGGCCTGCGCCCACACCGCGGCCACCGCCCCGTGCGGCAGCGAGCGGGTCACCGTCGCGACCGCCTCGGCCGGGACCAGCCGCGCGCCCTTGAGCCCGGCGTCGATCCAATCGATCACATGGGCGGGCAGCGCGGACAGGTTCGCCACCGTCTCGTTGCGCACCTTGCCGCCCTCGCGGTAGGTCCGGCGCAGATACGCCGACTCGTAGTCCCGGACCCGGCCGGTCTTGTCCACGTAACCGGTCTTCCGAACTCTGACTACGTGCACCGCCCCAGCCCGCCTGGCCACGCACAGACCATAGCGCCCGGCATCACCGCAGCCATCGAAGACACGCCGAAGATTCTGACTACAGGAGAGGCGCACCGGGTCGAACCGGCAGGCCAGGAGCGCAGAACTACCCAGAGTCACAGCAACTTCGGTCTAGGGCGGGCAGAGCGTCCCCGGCGCGGGGAGCACGCCGTCGAGCAGCATCTTGTCG
>DASUPQ010000111.1 GCA_036280995.1 Actinomycetota bacterium
CGAACCGGTCCTTGTGGGCGTCGATGAAGGCGAACATCTGCTGGGTCGGCGGTCGAGCTCCGCCGCGAAGAAAGCCGAGGCCGCCTTGAGGATCTCATTCGCTCGGCGCAGCTCCCGGACCTCCCGCTCCAGGCCCTTGAGCCGCTCACGCTCCTCGCTGGTCAGCCCCGGTCGCGAGCCCGTATCAGTCTCGGCCTGGCGGACCCACTTGCGCAGCGTCTCTGCCGAGATGCCGAACTTGTGGGCGATGGAGCAGATCGCGGCCCACTGGGAGGGGTGCTCGTTCTGGTGCTCGAACACCAGTCTGACGGCCCGCTCCCGCAGCTCCTGGGGATACCTGCCTGGTCGTGTCATGGCTCCAACCTCTCACGAGTCGGAGCCTCCAGAAATCCTGGTGTGTGACGGCCTGGGCATCGGGGGTCTGGGCTTCGGCCGGGTCGTCGAGCGACTGGTGCGGTCAGAGGCCCGCCCGACGACCACCGAAGCCACAGGCTTTGTCAGGAGCGCGGTGCGCAACCTGTGCCCAGCGCAGGCCAGCGCCGTCCCAGCCTGACGTCGACAGGCTGACTGCTGTGGCTGCTGCTTGCCGGCATCGGCCGCGTCTCTTGCTGCTTGGTTTGTCCACTTACAAGAGGGTTTGCGTTTTCCCTCCCGGTTATGAGTGACTTGGCCCTGCGGCCTCCCGGGTGGATGGGCCGCGTGTCCGGTCCAACGCACCGCTGCCACAGGCAGCGGTGAACGGTAACAAGTCGACCCGTGAACGACCGCCCCTGCCCCTGCCGGTCCCTTCCTCAAGCCGCGTCCAGCCCAGCCTGGCCGCGTCGTGGGTTTTCGCAGGGAAAGGTGGCGGTAGATGCGCAAGCTGACCGTGGCCCTTGGCCTGGTGGTTGGGTTGGCCGTTGGTCTTGTGGCCGTGGCAGAGCCACAGTCGGCCCAGGCGGCCACTGGCGACAATCTGGTGTTGGTCTGGAACGGGGAGACGCTGGACGCCATCCGCAGCTTGTCGCCTGGCCCCACGGTGGCTGTGCGAGCCCTCGCGGTGGTACACACGGCCATCTATGACGCCTGGGCGGCCTACGATGCCGTCGCGGTCGGTACCCGGCTGGGCGCCAACCTGCGCCGCCCGGTCGCCGAACGCACCCAGGCCAACAAGGAGCGGGCGGTCAGCTTCGCCGCCTACCTGGCCCTGGTCGACCTGTTCCCCGCTCGCCAGGCCGCCTTCGCCCAGCGAATGGCCGCCCTCGGGTACGCCACCGATGGCACCGACACCTCGACGGCGGCCATGGTCGGGACCACCGCGGCCCAGGCGGTGGTGAACTTTCGGCACAACGACGGGGCCAACCAGCTCAACGGGTACGCCGACACCAGCGGCTATGTGCCGGTCAACACCTGGGACAAGGTCGTGGACCCTGATCGCTGGCAGCCACTGTGTGTGCCCCTGCCGGCGCCGGGGGCGACCGAGTGCCCGGCCCAGCAGAAGTACCTGACCCCGCACTGGCGCACCGTGGTCCCGTTTGGGTTGAAGTCGGCTGACCAGTACCGGCCCGACTACGGCCCGGCGGTGTCGGTCGAGAAGGGCAAGCCCAGCAGCGCCTATTTGAAAGAGGTCGACCAGCAACTCCTGTATAGCGCCAGCCTGACCGACACCCACAAGGTCATCACCGAATACTGGTCCGACGGCCCCCGAAGCGAGCTGCCACCCGGGCACTGGAACGTGTTCGCCCAATGGGTGTCCCGCCGCGACCGCCACAGCCTGGACCGCGACGCCAAACTGTTCTTTGCCCTCAACAATGCGCTGCTGGATGCCAGCATCACCGCCTGGGACGCCAAACGCCAGTGGGATTCGGTCCGGCCGATTACCGCGGTCCGCTGGCTCAAGCGCGGCCAGCTGGTCCGGGCCTGGGGTGGCCCGTATCAGGGCACCAAGACCATCCGGGGCGAGGACTGGCTGCCCTACCAGCCGGCCACCTTCCCCACCCCGCCGTTCCCCGAGTACATCTCTGGGCACTCGACCTTCAGCGCCGCCGCCGCCGCGGTCCTGCAGGAGTTCACCGGCAAAGATGACCTGGGCATGTCGATCACCATCCCGGCCGGTAGCTCCAAGGTCGAACCGGGTGCGGTGCCGCCGGCGCCGGTGACCTTGTCCTGGAAGTCGTTCACCGAAGCCGCCGACCAGGCCGGCCTGTCGCGCCTGTATGGCGGCATCCACTTCGACGACGGCGACCTGGAGGCCAGAGAGGCCGGCCGAGAGGTGGGCGAGCAGGCCATGGACACGGCCGTCACCTACTTCAGCGGCAAGGCCATCCTCAAGACCAAGACCTAGACCAGACCAGCCAGCCGGCGC